>CAZMMM010000250.1:0-2840 GCA_964567385.1 uncultured Comamonas sp. | reverse complement strand
CGCGCTGGAAGCCGGGCTGAACTCCGCCGGGGTCAGCGTCATGCTGCTGGGGCCTTTGCCCACACCCGGCGTGGCCTACCTGACCCGTGCGCAGCGGGCGGATTTGGGCATCGTCATCAGCGCCAGCCACAACCCCTATCCAGACAACGGCATCAAATTCTTCAGCGCCCAAGGCAACAAACTACCCGATGACTGGGAAGAAGCCGTAGAAGCCGCTCTGGAAGAAGCCCCCCAATGGGTCGCCAGCGCCGACCTGGGCAAAGCCCAGCGCCTGGACGATGCCGCAGGCCGCTACATCGAATTTTGCAAAAGCACGTTTGACCACCACCTGAGCCTGCACGGCATCAAAATTGTTGTGGATGCCGCCCACGGTGCGGCCTACCACATTGCGCCCCAAGTGTTTCACGAGCTGGGCGCGGAAGTGATTGCCATTGGCTGCCAGCCCAACGGCACCAACATCAACGACGGCGTAGGCGCAACCGAGCCTGATGCCCTGATTCGCGCCGTCCGCGCCAACCACGCCCACTACGGCATTGCGCTGGATGGCGATGCCGACCGCCTGCTGGTGGTGGATGCCCAAGGCCGCCTCTATAACGGCGACGAGCTGCTCTACCTCATGGTGCAAGAGCGCCTGCAACAAGGCCAGAGCGTACCGGGCGTAGTGGGAACGTTGATGACCAATATGGCCGTAGAACTGGCGCTGCAAGCCCAGGGCATTGCCTTTGTACGCGCCAAAGTGGGCGACCGCTATGTGCTGGAGCAGTTGCAAGCCCACGGCTGGCAATTGGGCGGCGAAGGCTCTGGCCACCTGCTGGCGCTGGATAAGCACTCCACGGGCGATGGCCTGATTAGCGCCCTGCAAGTGCTGCAAGCCTGTATTCGCAGCGGGCGAAGCCTGGCGGATTTACTGAGCGGATTGCAGCTATTCCCGCAAGAGCTGCTCAATGTGCGCCTGCACCCCGACCAAGACTGGCAAAACCACGCCGGCCTGGCGCAAGCCCGCACCCAGGCAGAGCAAGTGCTGGCAGGCAAAGGCCGCGTCCTGATACGCGCCAGTGGCACGGAGCCGCTATTGCGCATCATGGTGGAAGCGCCTAACGCCCAACAAGCCCGCCAACTGGCACAGCAGATGGCGGATAGCCTGGCTGGCTAACTCAGAAAGCACATAACGCGGCCCACGCTTGGCCTCAAACCATGCCGTTGCGCCGCGCCAGCTCGGCGAACAGGCCGCTGTGGTCAAGCTGGTCAAAACCGTTATCCACGGCATCAGCATACAGCTGAGCAAACAGCTGGCTAATGGGCACATCCAGTCCTAACTCAGCCGCTGTGCTCAAGGCGTTGCGCATGTCTTTAAGCTGTACCCCCATGCGTGCACCTGGGGTGAAGTTGCGCTCTACCATGCGCTGGCCGTGCAGTTGCAGAATGCGGCTGTCAGCAAAACCCCCAGTGATGGCAGCACGCACCTGTGCCGGGTCAGCGCCGCCTTTTTCGCATAGCAACAAGGCCTCAGCCACCGCGCCTATGGTGATGCCCACAATCATCTGATTGGCCAGCTTGGCCAACTGCCCCGCCCCATGCCCACCCACATGGGTAGCACGGCCCAAGGCAGCAAATACTGGGGCAGCCGCCGCAAAGTCTGCGGCCTCACCACCCACCATAATGGCCAGGCTGCCAGCTGCTGCCCCCACCGTGCCGCCGGATACCGGCGCATCCAGGTAGCGCACACCCAAGTCTTGCAAGCGCTGGGCATGCTCTCGCGCCTGGCGTGGGGTAATGGATGCCATATCTACTACCAAAGCCCCTGCCTCCAGGCCATGCTGGGCGCTGTGCTCTCCCATACCAAACAGCACTTGCTGCACCACATCGCCGTTTTCCAGCAGGCTGATAACAACTTGCGCCCCAGCACAGGCCACACGGGGGCTGTTGGCCATTAGCGCCCCATCAGCCAGCAGTGGCTCGGCCTTGGCGGCTGTGCGATTCCACACGCGCACCTTGTGCCCGGCTTGGCACAAGCGACGTGCCATGGGCAGGCCCATTTGGCCAATGCCTAGCACGGCAATCTGCAAGGGCTGCTCGGCCTTTTTGGGGGGAGTGATGCTGGCTGTGGTGGTCATGGGAAGCCTCCTTTTCTCTTTTCTATCAATGCAAAAATTAGTCCGCGCCTATCGGTTATGACACCAAGCCCAGTGCCCCCAACCAGCGTAAGGCCAAGTCATGCGCCTGGCAGTCTTGTGGGGCGCTTGTCCGCCCCAAACCAGGCCGCTGTGCCTGTGCCAAGGCATTGGCCCAGCAGGCATAGGGCACCTGTCCTGAAGGCAAGCCAAGCTGGGCATATACCTGGGCCATGATGGGCACATGGTCGCCATACCAGCACAGGCTGGCCGGACGGGCGCTGGTGGCCAGAAACTGCTGTAAACGTTGCATCATGGCATTGGCATTACGCAGGTGGCGCAGGTAAATCGTCAAATCCCCACAGCCTGGGGGCGGTGCCTGGTGGTAGAGCTGCTGCACATCACCAGTAGCTACCCGCTCCAGGTGCAGAGGGCCGTGGTTTTCCATGGTGATGGCCATGACAAACACGGGCTGCTCAGGGTTGAGTCGCTGCGCCAGGGCCTGCTCGATGCGCTGGGCCACGGCCTGGTCGCTGATATAGGGGCCAAAACGCTGGCTGGCCGTATCAAAGGCAGCAATATCGACAAAAGCATCAAAGCCCAAGCGAGGGAACACCTGCTCGCGCAGATAAAAACCTGCCGGATAAGGGTGGATGCACAAGGTGTAATAACCCCGGCTTTGCAAATAACGCGCCAGCCCCACCACCGGCCAGCCCGCCGCAATAGCGC
>CAZMMM010000249.1:3314-3643 GCA_964567385.1 uncultured Comamonas sp. | reverse complement strand
CAAAATGCAGTGCCAAATCTACCCCGCCATGCAGTTGGGCGGCACACCACCGCAACTGATTCAGCAAGCCATGGATGGCGTGGCTGACATTGTGTGGACGCTGCCCGGCTACACCGCTGGCCGCTTCCCTTCCATGGAAGTGATGGAAATACCCTTCCTGACCACCAGTGCCGAAAAAGGCAGCGTGGCCGCCTGGGAGGTGTATCAGGCGCATGGCAAGAAAGACTTCCCCGGCCTCAAAGCGCTGGCCTTTCACGTGCATGACCGTGGCCAGATTCACAACAACAAGCGCCCCATTACCAAAGTGGCCGACTTCAAGGGTCTGAAAT
>CAZMMM010000249.1:0-3304 GCA_964567385.1 uncultured Comamonas sp. | reverse complement strand
TGGCAGATTTTCGTGGCCTGAAAATGCGCGCCCCCACGCGCCTGACCAACAAAATGATTGCCGCCTTGGGTGCAACCCCTGTGGCCATGCCCATGCCACAAACGCCGGATGCCGTCTCCAAAGGCGTGGTCGATGGCTATGTGCTGCCCTGGGAAGTCGTGCCCACCATGAAGCTGCACGAGATGACCAAATACCACTCTGAGGTCAACAGCCCTGCGCCAGCGCTGTACACCGCCTTGTTCTCCATCATGATGAACCAGGCCAAATACGACAGCCTGCCCGCCGACCTGAAAAAAGTGATTGACGACAACACCGGCCGCGACTTCTCGCAAGCCATTGGCAAGGTGTGGGACGAGTCGGAAGAGCGCTCGCGCAAACCTGCTGTAGACCGTGGCAACCAGTTCAACACCCTCAGCCCCGAAGCGGTAGAGGAGTTCAAGAAAGTCACTGACCGCGTGGCAACCGACTGGGTGAAGGAGGTCACTGCCAAGGGCTATGACGGCCAGGCCATGCTGGATATGGCCAGGCAACTGTCCGCCGAATAAGGCAAGCTAACCGTGCCTTGACGGAATAGGGCCCTCCTCTTTTCACCGGGAGGAGGGCTTTTTTGTCTCTATTTTCAGAAAAACCACCATGGCTGAAGTATTTACCGCACTCGATGAGAGTGCTCCCGACCCTAGCCTGCCCCAGGATGGAGTAGGACGATTTTTGCTGGCTTGGTCCCAGCTCTCTGCCCTAGGCGGCGTTGCCTTGCTGGTTATGGTTTGCGCTCTATGCACCTGGAGCGTACTGGGCCGCGCCCTATTTAGCGCCCCCGTAATGGGAGATGTGGAAATCGTGCAAATTGCCTGCTCTTTGGCAGTGGCCTCTTTCCTGCCCTATGCGCAAATGAAAAATGCCCACGTAATTGTGGACTTCTTCACCCACGGTGCCAGCCCCCGCGTGCGTGGCTGGCTGGATATGCTGGCCTCTTTCCTCTTGGGGCTGATTTCAGCCTGGCTGGCCTGGCGCAGCATGATTGGCATGCTCGATGCCTATAAGTACGGCGAGGCCTCCATGATTTTGGACTGGCCGCTGTGGTGGGCACACCTGACCATCACTCCCGGTTTTGCCCTGCTGATGCTGACTGCCTTTTACACCGCCTGGGTGCATCTACGTACTTTGCGCCAAGGCCCAACCACAGGAGCGCAATCATGAGCGGCGTAACGATTGGGGTATTAATGGCAGCCCTGGTACTGGTACTGCTGGTGGTGCGCGTGCATATTGCCATCTCCATGCTGCTAGCCGGTGGCATTGGCTATGCCTTAGTGGCGGGCGTGGAGCCGCTGTTTAACTATGCCAAGACCATGGCGTTTGCCCGCTATTCGGTGTACGACCTGTCAGTCGTGCCGCTGTTCTTGCTCATGGGCAACCTGGCCTCGCGTGGCGGCTTATCGCGGCGCTTGTTCCAGGCGACCAATGCTTTTTTAGGGCATTACCGGGGCGGCGTGGCCATGAGTGCCGTGGGCGCTTGTGCCGGCTTTGGCGCGATTTGTGGCTCTTCCCTGGCCACGGCGGCCACCATGGGGCAGGTGGCACTGCCTGAGCTGCGCCGCTACAACTACTCGCCCGCCCTGGCCACTGGGGCACTGGCAGCGGGGGGCACGATGGGGGTGTTGATTCCGCCCTCGGTGGTGCTGGTGATTTATGCCGTGCTGGCCGAGCAGAACGTGGCCTCGATGTTTATTGCCGCCATGCTGCCGGGCTTGCTGGCGCTGACCGGTTACATGATTGCCATCATGGTGTATGTGCGCGTCTCACCCAGCAGCGGCCCGGCCGCGCCACGCATGAACTGGGGTGAGCGCCTGAAAACCCTGCGCGAGGTCTGGCCCATCATGGCGGTATTTATCACGGTGATTGGCGGTATTTACGGCGGCATTTTTACGCCCACCGAGGCCGCTGCCATCGGCACCATGGCCACGGGCGCATTGGCGCTATTCATGCGCGAGTTGACTTGGAAGGGCTTTTTGCAGGCGGCGTTTGACACCGCTTCTGCCACGGCCATGATTTTCCTGATTCTGCTGGGCGCAGACCTGCTCAACGCCTTCTTTGCCCTGTCGCAAATGCCCTCGGCAGCGGCGCAATGGGTGCTCAGTGCCGACCTATCGCCCATGCTGGTATTGGTAGGCATTGTGCTGATTTACCTGGTGCTGGGCTGCGTGATGGATAGCCTGTCCATGCTGCTGCTGACCATCCCGATCTTCCTGCCCATTGTGCTGGGGCTGGACTTCTGGGGGCTGGACCAGACCGACAAAGCCATCTGGTTTGGCGTGCTGGCGCTGATGGTGGTGGAAATCGGCCTGATTACCCCGCCGGTGGGGATGAACCTATTCATCATCAACAGCTTGGCCAAAGATGTACCGATGAAGGAAACCTATAAAGGCACGCTGCCCTTTATCGCTTCTGACTTGGTGCGCACAGTGATTTTGATGCTGGTTCCCGGCCTATCCCTCTGGCTGGTACACGCGCTGAATTAGCGCCTGCCCCCTTCGTTCTTTCTTAATTTCCCCCGTTTGCTGCAAACCTTCCCCTGGCTGTTTGGCCGGGGGGCGGCTTTGCCCTGCAAGTTTTCTGCCCCATCCACAGCCATTTTTACTGCCCTTTTTCTTGTTTGGACTGCCCCATGCTTACGCTCTACACCTACTTTCGCAGCTCTGCCGCCTATCGCGTGCGCATTGCCCTCAACCTCAAAGGCTTGGCCTACGACAGCCTGCCCATACACCTGGTTAAAGACGGTGGCCAGCACCGCAGCGCTGAGTACCGCGCCATCAACCCCCAGGCGCTAGTTCCCAGCCTGCGCGATGGTGAGCACACGCTGACCCAGTCGCTGGCCATCATGGAGTATCTGGACGAGGCTTACCCCGGCACCCCCGCCCTGCTGCCGCGCAGCGCTTTGGAGCGTGCCCGCGTGCGCGCCCTGGCGCAAGTGGTGGCTTGCGAAATCCACCCCCTTAACAATCTGCGCGTGCTGCGCTACCTCAGCGATGACCTGGCCGTGACCGAGGCGCAAAAAACCGCCTGGTACCAGCATTGGGTGGCCGAGGGCTTGCAAGCGCTGGAAGCCATGCTGGCCAACCACCCCGCCACCGGCCAGTTCTGCCACGGCGAGCAGCCCGGCCTGGCCGATTGCTGCCTGATTCCGCAAGTGTTCAACGCCCAACGCTTTGGCTGCCCGCTGGATGCCTACCCCACGATTGGCCGCATTGTGCAAGCCTGTGCGCAATTACCCGCATTCGCCCAAGCGGCTCCCGCAGCCCAGGCCGAT
>CAZMMM010000248.1:601-3644 GCA_964567385.1 uncultured Comamonas sp. | reverse complement strand
CCATGCAAACCACCACCCACCTTGAAATGGCCGATGCCCAAACCATCGCCACCGCCGCCCTGGCCGAAGCACAAAAGAACAATTGGCTAGTCACCATTGCCATCGTCGATGCAGGCGGCCACCTGCTTTGGCTACAGCGCATGGATGGCGCTGCGCCTCTTTCCTCCCATATTGCACCGGCCAAAGCCCACGCAGCCGCTCTGGGCCGACGCGATACCAAGGGCTATGAAGACATGATTAACAATGGCCGCACTGCATTCCTGAGTGCTCCCACTATCGAAGGTCTGCTGGAGGGTGGCCTTGCCATCATGCATCAAGGGCAGTGCCTTGGTGCAGTTGGCGTTTCAGGCGTGAAATCCAACGAAGATGCGCAAATTGCACAGGCGGGCATTGCAGCTTTGGGGCTGTAAACAAAAAATACCAAGGGCAAACCCCGGGGCAGTCATGCCTAATTTAGGCAATACGGGCTTGATTTTGCGATAAGGTTGCTTATGTCTCATTACCAAATTTTTGCAGGAGTAACACCATGCGTTGGATGAAAAAAATCACTATGGGGCTGGGCGTGGGCCTAGGCTTGGCATTTGCCGCAAGCAGCCCCGCACTGGCTCAAAAACAGCAATTTGTCAACGTGTTGACTGGCGGGCAAAGCGGAGTGTATTACCCCATGGGCGTATCGCTGGCACAGGTGTACGGCAAGAACATCCCCAACGCCCGTGCTGTAGCGCAGGTGACCAAGGCTTCTGCTGAAAACCTTAACCTGCTGCAAGCTGGGCGCGCAGAGCTGGGCTTTTCCTTGGCGGATGCTGTCTCTGATGCCTGGCGAGGGGATGCCGATGCGGGCTTTCCCAAAAAGCTCGATAAGCTGCGTGGCCTGTCTGCCACCTATAGCAATTACATCCAGATTGTGGCCAATGCCGATTCGGGCATCAAAACGCTGGACGACCTCAAGGGCAAGCGTATCTCGGTAGGCGCTGCACGCTCGGGCACTGAGCTGAACGCCCGCGCCATCTTGAAAGCGGCGGGCATTACCTACAAAGACTTGGGCAAGGTGGAATACCTGGCCTTTGGCGAGTCGGTAGAGCTGATGAAAAACCGCCAGATTGATGCCACGTTGCAATCGGCGGGCTTGGGCGTGGCCTCCATCCGCGACTTGGCGACTTCGGTCAATATCGTAGTCATTCCCGTACCGGCTGAAGTGGTGGCTAAAGTGGGCGATGCAGCCTACCAAGCCGCCACCATCCCCGCTAATACCTACAGCGGCCAGACGGAAGATGTGGCCACCGCTGCCATCCCCAACTTTTTAGTCACCCATTCGGGCGTATCGGATGACTTGGCGTATGCCATGACCAAACAGCTCTACGACAACCTAGAGACGCTGTACGCCGCACACAACGCTGCCAAAAACATCAAACTGGAAAACGCCGTCAAGGGCATGTCCATTCCTCTACACCCTGGCGCAGAGCGCTTTTATAAAGAAGTGGGCGTGCTGAAGTAATAAGCTTTTACCTCTCTAACCCACCACCACAGCCCCTAGGGATTAGCCTCCAACTAGGGGCTTGTTTTTTGAAAAGTGAATCTCGTCATGTCTGACACTTCTAGCACTACCGCCACCCCACCAGCCCAACCGCTGGCGCGGGCTATTTTCTGGGTGGCCATCGCGTTTTCCGTCTATCAGCTCACGATGGCGGCTTTTCACCCTCTCTCCAGCCAAGTGATTCGTGCGCTGCACGTGGGCTTTGTGCTGTGGATGGTGTTCATCATCTCCCCACCGTTTCAGCGCAATAGCCAAAGCGGGCTGGCCAGCTTTGGCCGCTGGCTGGGCTGGGGGCTGGGCTTGCTGGGCTTTATCCTCAGCTTGTACCACTGGGTATTTGAAGCCGATTTAACCGCCCGCGCAGGCGAGCTGATTGCCTCAGACTGGGTGATTGGCATCCTCTTGCTGGCTTTGGTGTTTGAAGCCGCCCGCCGCGCCATGGGCTGGGGGCTGCCGCTGATTTGCGGGGCCTTCCTGCTCTACGCCTGCTTTGGTGAATACCTGCCAGGGATGCTGGCGCATCGCGGCTACGGTTTTGACCAGATTGTTAGCACCCTGGCCTTTGGCACCGAGGGCATTTACGGCACCCCCACTTATGTGTCGTCCACCTATATTTTCCTGTTCATCCTGTTTGGTGCTTTTTTAGAGCAGGCAGGCATGATTAATCTGTTTAACGACTTTGCCCTGGGCACGGTAGGCCATACACGCGGTGGGCCTGCCAAGGTGTCGGTGGTGTCCTCGGCCATGATGGGCACGATTAACGGCTCGGGCGTGGCTAACGTGGTGACGACCGGCCAATTCACCATTCCCTTGATGAAGCGCTTTGGCTACAGCTCTGCGTTTGCAGGAGGCGTGGAAGCGACGGCCAGCATGGGCGGGCAAATCATGCCTCCGGTGATGGGCGCAGTGGCCTTCATCATGGCCGAGACGATTAACGTGCCCTATGTGGACATTGTGAAGGCGGCGGTGATTCCGGCCATACTTTACTTCTTCACCGCATTCTGGATGGTGCATCTGGAAGCTGGACATAAAGGCTTGCTCGGCCTGCCCAAAGAAGAGTGCCCCGACCCCTGGGCAGCCGTGCGCCTACGCTGGTATTTGCTCATCCCGCTGATTGGCTTGGTGTGGCTGCTGTTTTCGGGCTACACCCCCATGTTCTCGGGCACGGTGGGCTTGGCGCTGACGGTGATTTTGATTTTTGGTGCCGCCGCCATGCAAGGCATTCGTGGCCAAGCGCTTCGCGTTCTGTTCTGGGTGCTGCTGGGCTTTGCCTGTGCGGGCTTTTACTGGTTTGGGGTGATGACTTTTATCACCTTGATTGCCGCACTGGTGGCTTTGAACTACGCCCTGCGCTGCGGTAAAGATGCCCGCCAACTGGCCATGCAAGCCATGGCCGATGGTGCGCGTCATGCCCTGCCTGTGGCCATTGCCTGCGCCTTGGTGGGCGTGATTATTGGCACGATCAACCTGACAGGTGTGGCTGCCGAGCTGGGCGGCCATGTGATTGCT
>CAZMMM010000248.1:0-591 GCA_964567385.1 uncultured Comamonas sp. | reverse complement strand
TGCTATTGGCAAGGAAAGCCTGCTGCTGGCGCTATTCCTGACCATGCTGACTTGCTTGGTGCTGGGCATGGGCATTCCGACCATTCCCAACTACATCATCACCAGCTCGCTGGCCGCGCCGGTGCTGCTGGAGCTGGGCGTGCCGCTGATTGTCTCGCACATGTTTGTCTTTTACTTTGGCATCATGGCCGATCTGACCCCACCCGTGGCACTGGCTGCCTTTGCCGCCGCCCCAATTGCGCGTGAAAGCGGCCTGAAAATTGGTATGCAGGCAGTGCGCATTGCCGTGGCTGGCTTTGTCGTGCCCTATATGGCCGTCTATACCCCCGCGTTGATGATGCAGGGCGACAGCCTGATGGCAACGGCCTGGGTCTTCTTCAAAGCCTTGATTGCCGTGAGCATGTGGGGCGCTGGTGCCATTGGCTTTTTGTTTGCGCCACTGAACTGGGTAGAGCGCATGGTGGCCGTAGCCAGCGCCAGCTTGCTGGTGGTTGCTGCCCCCCTGACCGATGAGCTGGGGCTGGCTGCGGTTGCCGTCTTTATTGCCTGGCATTACTGGCGCAGCCGCAGCTACCGCCCGGCTAACAGCAA
>CAZMMM010000247.1:0-3671 GCA_964567385.1 uncultured Comamonas sp. | reverse complement strand
TTGCCCTGCCCTTTTTCTCTGAACCGCCTGTCTGCCGTTTTGCGCCCCTGGGCTTTGGCGCTCAGTTTGGCCACTAGCGCCCCCAGTTTCAGCCAGAACCTGATTGAGCTGAACTTTACCGACGCACAAATTGATGCCGTAGCCATCAGCGTAGGGGCCATGCTGGGCAAAAACGTGGTGGTGGACCCCAAAGTCAAAGGCAGCCTGACCCTGGTCAGCGAGCAGGCTCTGCCCCCCCAGCAGGCGCTGGCGCAGTTGCAGCAGGCGCTGCGCCTGCATGGCTTTGCGCTGATTGATGCAGGCAACATCCTTAAAGTGGTGCCCGAGGCGGATGCCAAAACCCACTCCACCAAAATCAACCCCGGCGCAGCGGGCGGCGAAGTTATCACACAAATCTTCCCCCTCAAGCACGAGAGCGCGGCGCAGGTGCTCAATGTAGTCAAGCCCTTGGTCAGCCCGAATAATGTGGTGAACATCAACCCCGGCAACAACGCCTTGGTAGTCACCGACTATGCCGACAACGTAGCCCGTATTGGCCGCCTGATTGCCTCGCTAGACCGCGATAGCTTTAGCGATGTGCAAATCATCCCGCTAGAGCACGCCATTGCCTCTGAGATGGTGCCCCTGCTGCAACGCCTGATGGATGTGGACAGCCCCGCTGGCCTGGTCGGCGGCCAGGCTGGGCAGGGCGCAAGCATGATGGGCGGCAGCCTGCGCTCTACGCTGATTGCTGATAGCCGCAGCAACTCCCTGATTGTGCGCGCCGCCAATGCAGCCAAGCTGGCGCAAATCCGCTCTTTGGTGCAGCGGCTAGACCAGCCAGCCATTCAAAACGAATCTTCCGCCGGCAACTTGCATGTGGTGTACCTCAAGCATGCGGATGCCGTCTCCCTAGCCGAAACCCTACGCGCTGCCATGCACACGCTAGAGCAGTCCGCCCCCGTGCAAGGCGATGGTGCTACGCGCAGCAGCGCAGGCCCATCCAGCAGCACCACGGCCAGCGCCCAAAGCGCCATG
The DNA here is from genome assembly GCA_964567385.1 of uncultured Comamonas sp. Classification (GTDB taxonomy): domain Bacteria; phylum Pseudomonadota; class Gammaproteobacteria; order Burkholderiales; family Burkholderiaceae_C; genus Comamonas. The sequence goes on along the minus strand of CAZMMM010000247.1, from coordinate 2,654 downwards.
AGCAGCAGCGCCAGCAGCAGTGATGGCAGCGGCCTGGGCCAAGGCAGCCCCATCAGCCTGGGGCAGGTGCTCATGCCCAGCACGGGCGGGCAAATTCAGGCCGACCCCAATACCAACTCCCTCATCATTACCGCGCCCGCGCCGCTGTACCGCCAGCTACGCGCCGTGATTGACAAGCTCGACAGCCGCCGCGCCCAGGTGCTGGTGGAGAGCATGATTGTGGAAGTCTCAGACAACAAACTGGCCGAGTTTGGCGTGCAGTGGCAAGCCACCCTGGGCGACAAGGGCAGCACCCTGGGGGCAATTGGCACCAACTCCAACGTCGCTGGTGGCAATATTCTGGGCATCATGGCCGGGCTGGCCTCTGGCGATACGCAGCAGATGGCCAGCGCCTTAAACAGCCTAGGCAGTGGCATGAATATCGCCCTGGCCCCGCGCGCACTGGGGCAGTACTACCTGGGAGCGCTGGCCAACTTCTTGCAGCAAGACGGCAGCAGCAATATCTTGAGCCGCCCCAATTTACTCACCCTCGATAACCAAGAGGCACGCATCATCATCGGCAACAACGTGCCCTTTGTGACTGGCTCCTATGCCACCACGGGGGGCAATAGTACGGTCAACCCCTTCACCACCGTAGAGCGCAAAGACGTGGGGCTCATGCTGCGCATCAAACCCACCATCAACGAAAACGGCACCATCAAACTAGTGGTCAACCAAGAAGCCTCCAGCATTGACCAGGCCACCATAACCAACTCCAACGGCCCCAGCACCAACAAACGCTCGATTGAATCGACCGTGCTGGTGGAAGATGGCTCCATCGTCATGCTGGGCGGGTTGATGCAAGACAGCTTCAGCCAGGGCCAAGACAAAGTGCCCGTGCTGGGCGACATTCCCATCATGGGCAACCTGTTCAAATCGCAATCGCGCAGCCACAGCAAAACCAATTTGATGATTTTTCTGCGCCCCATCGTGATGCGCGATGGCGACAGCAGCAGCGATGTAGCACTAGAGCGCTACCGCGAAATCCGCTCGCTGCAAACCCTGCAAGCGCCGCCGCCCTCTACCGTGCTGGGTGATTTAGGCCGTGGCGAAGATGCCGTACTCCTACCCGCAGACCCGCAAGACCTGCGCTACGCCCCAGACAATGTCACCAATGGCATGCCCCTAGCCCCACAAATAGCCCTGCCAGCAGCGGCCAGCGCCCCAGTGCCTGCCCCAACACCCACTGCAAAGCCCGCACCCAAACCCCGCTTTGAGCCGCTAGACCCCAACATCTACACCCCCGGCTAATCCCATGCGCCCCCTTTTGCCCTACGCCTTTGCCCGCCAGCACCAGTTGCTGCTGCAAGCCGCTGCCCACGCGCCCGCCCTGTGGCTATGCAGCCAGAGCAACGCCAGCGCCATTACCGAGGTACTGCGCCAGCACAACACCCCCCAGCCGCAATTGCACCATTGCAGCCCCGAAGAGCTAGAGCAGCGCCTGCACGATGCCTACACCGCCACCGATGGCAATGGCGATGCCGCCCAACTGGTCAGCAGCGTGCAAGACGAGGTGGATTTGGGCCTGCTCATGCAAGAGGCCGAGCGCACCCAGGACTTGCTGGCCGAGCAAGATGATGCGCCTGTTATCCGCATCCTCAACGCCCTGCTGCTGGAAGCGGCCAAGGCCGGGGCTAGCGACATCCACATTGAAGCCTACGAGCAGCATTCCAGCGTGCGTATGCGCCTGGACGGGCAAATGCAGGAAATCGCCCGCCCCAAGCGCGAGCTGCACAAGGCGCTGATTTCACGCCTGAAAATCATGGCTGCGCTGGATATTGCCGAATCGCGCCTGCCCCAGGATGGCCGCATCAGCACCCGGCTGGGCCAGCGCATGATTGATATCCGCGTCTCCACCCTGCCCAACGCCCACGGCGAACGTGCTGTGCTGCGCTTGCTGGATAAATCGGGCAACCGCCTAACCCTAGAGAGCAGCGGTATGCACGGCGCAGTGCTGCAACGCTTTGAGCAACTGGTGCGCCAGCCCCACGGCATTATTTTGGTGACGGGGCCGACGGGTTCAGGCAAAACCACCACGCTGTACTCTGCGCTGCAACGCCTGGATGCCACGGCGCTGAACATCCTCACCGTGGAAGACCCGGTGGAGTACGAGCTGCCCGGCATTGGGCAAACCCCCATCAACGCCAAAATCGGCTTCACCTTTGCCGATGCGCTGCGCTCCATCCTGCGCCAAGACCCCGATGTGGTCATGGTGGGCGAAATTCGCGACACCGAGACGGCGCAAATCGCCATTCAAGCCTCGCTAACCGGCCACCTGGTACTCGCCACCCTGCACACCAACGACGCGCCCAGCGCCATCACCCGCTTGGTGGAAATGGGGGTAGAGCCGTATCTGCTGGCTAGTAGCCTGTTAGGTGTGCTGGCGCAACGCCTGGTGCGCAAGTGCGACCCTGCCCAGCCCGGCCAGCTCAAAGGCCGCACCAGCATTTACGAGCTGCTGGTGGTGGATGAGGCCATCAAAGCCCTCATCAACGAACACGCCAGCGAAGCCGCTATCCGCCAAGCCGCCATCCACGGCGGAATGCAGCCCATGCGCCACTACGGGCTGGCGTTGGTAGAAAAAGGCATTACCACCCAAGAAGAGGTGCTGCTGG
>CAZMMM010000246.1:0-3696 GCA_964567385.1 uncultured Comamonas sp. | reverse complement strand
TTGCTCATGAGCTTGTAGCGCTTCTCCATCTCAGCCACGCACCAGTTCAGGCCATTGGCCGCCTGCTTCATATCCGTCACCACGGGCGCTAGCAGATGGGGAATGCCTTCGTAGACGGACATCTCCAACATCTTGGGGTCAATCATTAGCAGGCGCACATCTTTGGCATCGGCCTTATAAAGAATGGACAAAATCATGGCATTAATCCCCACCGACTTGCCCGAGCCGGTCGTGCCTGCCACCAGTACGTGGGGCATTTTGGCCAAGTCCGCCACAACAGGGGTACCTTCAATATCCTTGCCCAAGCCCACAGTTAGCAGGCTTTTGGCCTGGTGGTAAATCTGCGAGCCTAGCACCTCAGACAGACTGATGGTTTGGCGGCGCGCGTTGGGCAGCTCCAAGGCCATGGTGGTTTTGCCAGGAATGGTTTCAATCACCCGAATAGAGACCAGGCTGAGCGAGCGCGCCAAGTCTTTGGCCAAATTCACCACTTGCGAGCCCTTCACCCCAGTGGCCGGCTCAATCTCATAGCGCGTGACCACCGGGCCTGGCGTGGCCTGCACCACAGTCACCTCAACGCCAAAGTCCTTGAGCTTTTTCTCAATCAGGCGGCTGGTCATCTCTAGCGTATCTGCCGCCACAGTCACGGGGTGCTCTGGTGGAGCATCCAGCAGGCTGACCTGGGGCAAGGCCGCCTTGCTGCCCTCTAGCCAGTCTGCCGCCAAGGGTTGCTGGCGCTCTTGCAGCACCCGCTCACTAGGGGCGGGAGGGACGGGCGCCGGGGTCACAATCAGTACAGGCTCATGCTGCTGCACTTCTTGCACCACATCTTGGGCACGCTGGCTGGCGGCTTTATGGCCTTGGGCGCGATCACGCCCTTGCTCACGCTCCGCGCGCACCCAGGCTAGCAGGGCATCCAGTAAAAAGCCCAAGCGCTGGGCCATACGCCCCCAAGAAAACCCGAATACCAAGCTCAAGGCCAGCACCAAGGTAGTCACCCCCACCAAGCCAGAGCCAATAAAGCCCAGCCAGCGCATACCGCCCACCCCCAGGATGTAGCCCAGCACACCGCCCGCATGACCGGGCAAGGCATCTTCAAAACGATAGAGGCGTGACCACTCCAAAGCACAGCTGGCCGCCAGCAATAGCCCCAGCCCTAGCCAAAAGCGCAGGCGCTGACCAAAGCCAGGCAGCAGCACACCCATGCCATGTATCCAGCGCCAGCCAGAGCGCAGCCACACAAACATCGCTACCAGCCACAGCCACCACACGGAAAAGCCAAAGCCAAAATAGGCCATATCCGATAGCAAAGCACCCAAGCGCCCCATCCAGTTGTGCAGTAACACAGTGTCAGAAGCGCCAGAGGTGGACCAAGCAGGGTCTAGCAAAGAATGGCTAAACATAGAAGCCAGGCCAAACAACAGGCCCAGCAAACCCACAATCAGGGTCATCTCATGCCCAAAGCGGGCCAAGCCCAAACGGGGCCGCCCCGCCAAAGCAGCAGAAGAATAGGAAGAAGTATTAGTAGTCATACGCAGCTGAAAGCTTAACTCAGGGTAAGCCCCTGTATGGCTAAAGGTGGCAAAACAAGGGGTAACACCTGCTTGCCATTACACCTTTACGGCATTTACGCATTACGCAGGCCAAGCGTGCCAACAGCATCAGCCACGGCGCAGCAGAACCGCACCAATGGCCACCACCACGCACACCATGGCAGCCAAATCCTGCCATTGTGGCCACTCGCCCACAATCAAAGGGGCGCTTAAAGTACCAATCAAAGGCACGGCCATCACACTCATGGCACTTACCGGCGGCGGCAGTGCGCGCGCCAGGCCAAACCAAATCACTTGGGCTGCACCGTAGTTAATCAGCACCGCCCACACTAGGCTGGCCCACATGGGCAGGCTGAACTGCCACTGCTGCGCTGGCTCTAGCGCCACCGCCAAAACAATCAGCACCAGGCTAGCCATAACCATCATCCACACCACCAGCGCTTGAGGCGGCAGAGTAAAAGCCACACGCCGCATGCCAATGGTGCCTAGCGCCCAGGCCAGGGCTGCACCCTGCATCCAGGCAATACCCACGGGGCTGCCCGCCAACTGCGCCCACTCATTCCACAGCAGCAGGGTAATACCGGCCAGCACTGCCAATACCGCCAAGGCTAGGCGGGTAGTAAGCCGCTCGCCCAGAAACAGCACGCTGATCAGCACCGTCCATACTGGCATGGTAAAGCCCAAAATAGCGGCCCGCCCTGCTGGCAAATGCGCCACGCCCATGATGGACAAGGTATGCCAGCCCAGAATATTGGGCAAGCCCAGCAGTGGAATCACCCGCCACTCGGCTCCTCCACTTGGCCACAGGCGTACACCACGAGCGGCAAAGTACACCGCCAGCGCCAGGGTGCCGAAGAACATGGTCAGTGCGCGAAAGTGCAAAGGGTCTAGCTCGCGCAGCGACAGTTTCATGACGGGCCAGTTCACCCCCCACATCAGCGTCAGCAGCAGCAGGGCCAGCAGCTGGCGGGCGCTCAGGCCGGTGGCAGCAGTGGATAAATTTGACATCAAACAGCCGCTCCAAAAAACCAGTAACACACCCCAATCGCCGCCAGCACCCCAGCCAACTCCGCCAGCAGCGCACAGGGTACGGCGTGACGCGCCCGCTGCAAGCCCACCGCGCCAAAGTACACCGCCAGTACGTAAAACGTCGTCTCGGTGCTGCCCTGAATCGTGGCCGCCACCAAAGCCGCAAAACTATCCACGCCCTGGCTTTGCATGGTTTCAATCAGCATGGCGCGGGCGGCACTACCGGAAAAAGGTTTGACCAGCGCCGTCGGCAGGGCATCTACAAAGCGCCCATCCACCCCAGTTGCAGCCACCAGAAAGCGGATGCCGTCCAGCGCATAGTCCAGCGCCCCACTGGCACGCAGCACGCCAATCGCGCACAGCATGGCCACCAAATAGGGCAGCAAATCACGCGCCACGGCAAAGCCTTCTTTCGCGCCGTGGATAAAGCTGTCGTACACCGGAATTTTTTTCACTGCGCCCACCAGCAAAAAAATCAGGATGATGAAAAAAATCACCAGATTGCCCAGTAGCCCCGACAGCGCCGCCAACGCCGCGCTGCTCAAACTTGCCAAAAACGCCACAAATGCCGCCAGCCCCAGCGCCAAAGGCAGCAAATAAGCCAGCACCACCGGGCTGAACAGCGGCAGACGCTGCACCCAAGCCACCGTCAGCAAGCCCACCAAGGTAGAAGCCGAAGTTGCCAACAGAATGGGCACAAACACCAGCGTCGGGTCAGTCGCACCCTGCTGCAAGCGATACATAAAAATCGACACCGGCAGCAAAGTCAGCGAAGAAGCATTCAGCACTAAAAACAGAATCTGCGCATTGCTGGCCGTGGTGCTGCTGGGGTTGAGCTCCTGCAAGGCTCGCATGGCTTTCAGACCGATAGGCGTGGCTGCGTTATCCAGGCCTAAACCGTTGGCGGCAAAGTTCAGCGTCATCAAGCCTAGCGCGGGGTGGCCAGTAGGCACTTCCGGCATCAAGCGGGCAAACAGCGGAGCCAGCCAACGCGCCAAGGTCTGCACTAGGCCAGCTTCTTCGGCAATGCGCAAAAAGCCCAGCCACAGCGTCAAAGTACCAAACAGCAGCACCATGACCTCGACCGACAGCTTGGCCATGGCAAACAGCGCCT
>CAZMMM010000245.1:0-3698 GCA_964567385.1 uncultured Comamonas sp. | reverse complement strand
CGGGCATTCAGTACGGCAAAAAAGAAGAAAAAATGGGCTGGAACAGCCAGCCCACGCGCACCATCAGTTTTGACAATGTGCGCATTCCCGCCAATCACCTGCTGGGGCGCGAGGGCGAGGGCTTCAAAATCGCCATGAAGGGGCTGGATGGCGGGCGTATCAATATCGCCACCTGTTCAGTCGGTGCGGCGCAAGGGGCATTGGCTCACGCGCAGCAGTACATGCAGGAGCGCAAACAGTTTGGCAAGCCCTTGGCGGCGTTTCAGGCGCTGCAATTCAAGCTGGCGGACATGGCAACCGAGCTGGTCGCCGCCCGCCTGATGGTGCGCCAGGCTGCCAGCAAGCTGGACGCGGGTGCGCCCGATGCCAGCACCTATTGCGCCATGGCCAAGCGCTTTGCCACGGATGCCGGTTTCAACGTGGTGAACGAGGCGCTGCAACTGCACGGCGGCTATGGCTATATCCGCGAATACCCGCTGGAGCGCCTGCTGCGCGATGCACGGGTGCATCAGATTCTGGAAGGCACGAACGAAATCATGCGCGTCATCATTGGGCGGCGTATGTTGGATGGCGATGCGCCGGATGTGATTCGTTGAATTTTTCACCACCGTACCAACAAAAGTACCTACCACTAACAGGAGACAAAACTATGCAAATCGGATTTATTGGCCTAGGCAATATGGGCGCACCGATGGCGATTAACTTGGTCAAGGCTGGCCACAGTGTCAAAGCCTTTGACCTGAGCGCCGAGGCCGTCGCCAAAGTCGTGGCCGAAGGCGGTCAAGCCGCCAGCAGCGCACAGGATGCCGTGCAGGGCGCGGAAGCCATCGTCACCATGCTGCCTGCCAGCCAGCACGTAGAAGGCTTGTTTTTGGGGCAAGGCGGCCAGGGCGGGCTGCTGGAAACCATCAGCAAAGGGGCACTGATTATTGACAGCTCCACCATTGCCGCCGCCACCAGCCAGAAGGTGGCGCAGGCCGCCGAGGCCGCAGGCGTGGGCTTTATCGACGCGCCCGTTTCTGGCGGAACCGGCGGAGCAATTGCCGGTACGCTGACCTTTATGGTGGGTGGCAGCAATGACAACCTGGAGCGTGCCCGCCCCCTGCTGGAAAAAATGGGCGCGAACATCTTCCACGCAGGCAGCGTGGGCGCAGGCCAGACGGCCAAAATCTGCAACAACATGCTGCTGGGCATTTTGATGGTGGGCACATCTGAAGCCATCGCTCTGGGCGCGGCCAATGGCCTGGACCCCGCTGTGCTGTCTGAAATCATGCGCCGCAGCTCAGGCGGCAACTGGGCGCTGGAGAAGTACAACCCCTTCCCCGGTGTGCATGAACACGCCCCCGCCAGCAAGGGCTACGCCGGTGGTTTTGGCACGGATTTGATGCTTAAAGACTTGGGTTTGGCACAGGAAAACGCTTTGGCCGTTAAAGCCAGCACACCACTGGGCGGCTTGGCACGCGCCCTGTACGCTGCGCATAGCTTGGGTGGGCATGGCGGGGAGGATTTTTCTAGCGTGATTAAACTGATGCAAATGAAAAAATAACATCACCCCTGCCCATTTGCAGCATGCTTTTGGGCAGAGGCCACCTTCTTCAATGTCTTGACAAGAACGGGGAAAGTAATAACATTGTTTTAACTTTACCCTGATTGCAACAATGTTTAGGAGGCTGTATGGAAATTGCCATTCGCAGTATTGGCAACAGCAAAGGCGTGGTCATCCCAAAAGCCTTGCTTGTGCAAGCTGGCTTGGAAAGTCAAGCCTTTGCTGCTATCACTATCGAAAACGGTAGCATCGTTTTGCGCAAGCCCCCTACGCTTGTGCGCCAAGGCTGGGCAGAGGCTGCTGCAGCGGTAGCGGCAGATGGGCAAGATGCTCCATTGCTGGAAGCGTTTAGCAATGACGATGACGCAGACTTGCAATGGTAAGTCAGCACAAAAATGCCCAGCGCGGTGACATTTGGCTGATTAACCTTGACCCCACCGTTGGCAGCGAGATTCAAAAAACCCGGCCTTGCATCATCATCTCCCCAGAGGAGCTCAATGCCAATTTGCGCACCGTCATCGTTGCCCCCATGACTTCCCAAGGGTTTGCTGCACCCTTTCGCCCCACCATTACCCATGCTGGCAAACAGGGGCGGGTTGTGCTTGACCAACTGCGAGCCGTAGATAAAAAAAGGCTGGTCAAAAAAGTAGGCGCTGCACCGCAAGCCACCTTGGAGTTAATTTTGCACACCTTGCAAGAATTATTTACACAGTAGCAAGACGCAAAAACTTCAACTCCCCTGACAGGACAGGCTGTCCAAATAAAATCACTGGGCTTTTTGCCACCTCTAGGAAAACCCCATGTTCTTCGTCTTCCCTGACCCTGCCGCCATTGCTACCCGCCTGAGCCAAGAACTCACGATGCTTATTCAGCGCAAACCCCAAGCCATTCTGGGGCTAGCCACAGGCAGCACCATGGAGCCAGTCTATGCCGCCTGGATTGCCCAGGCCCGCAATTGCCAGCTGGATATTTCCCAGCTCACCACTTTCAACTTGGACGAGTACATTGGCCTGCCCGCCAGCCATCCGCAAAGCTATAACTACTACATGCACCAGCATTTGTTCGCCCCAATGGGTATCGACGATGCCCAGGTACGCCTACCCGATGGCATGAGTCGTGATTTAGCCCAGGAGTGTGCGCAATACTCCGCCGCTATTACCCAGGCGGGTGGGCTGGATTTTCAATTGCTAGGCATTGGCACCAATGGGCATATCGGCTTTAACGAGCCAGGCACCCCATTTGACAGCCTGACCCACTCCATAGCGTTAGCGGAAAACACCCGCCTGGACAATAGCCGCCTGTTTGACAACCCCGCAGAAATGCCCACCCACGCCATCACCATGGGGATTCAAGACATCATGAATGCCAAAGAGGTGGTCTTGGTGGCCACCGGGGCGCACAAGGCCGAGGTGATGCGCATGCTCTACGATGCGGCCCCGCATCCCGATATGCCAGCCTCAGCCCTGAAGGCCCACAGCAACTTCCGTATTTACGTGGACAGCGCTGCTGCCGCTCAACTACCGGCAGCAGCGCTGGCAAAGGCGGCTTAATCGGGCTACAGTCAGCCTCTTTTTGCCTCGCTGTGACTGCCAAGCTCCCCCTCTCCCTGAATACTCCAGCATCAGAACGCCCGCCGCGCCGCGCCAAGCCCACGCCGCAGGCGCAGCGGGTGCAGGCTACGCAGCGCAAAATCATCAACTCTGCCTTGCACCTGCTCTATACCGAGGGCTTTAAGGGTGCCACCCTGCAAGCCATTGCACGGGGGGCACAGGTTTCCCTAGGGGCGTTACAACACCATTTCGATAGCCGCGACACGCTGATGCGGCGCTTGGTGGATGAGGTGATGCAGCCGCTGAGCGACCAGGGCAGCGTCTGGCCCAGCCCCACCCTGGCCTTGCCCGAGCGCGCTCAAGACTTTGTGCAACGTGCTTGGGAACAGATTTTTGGCCGCCCCCACTACCAGGCGGCCTGGAGCTTGTTTTTTGGCAGCAAGGCCACGCCTGCCCTGTTTGCCAGCATTGACCAGCACCGCAGCGCCGTAGATGAGGTGTTCTACGAGCAGTTCTTGGCGGTTTTTCCTGAAATTGTCGCCCACCACCCCCAGCCTAGAGGCTTTGCCATGCAAGTCTTTGCCAGCCTGCGCGGCGCGGGG
>CAZMMM010000244.1:0-3700 GCA_964567385.1 uncultured Comamonas sp. | reverse complement strand
TGGCCAAGAGCAATATCTTGCTGATTGGCCCCACTGGCTCGGGCAAAACCTTGCTGGCCCAGACTTTGGCGCGCCAGTTGGATGTGCCCTTTGTGATGGCCGATGCCACTACGCTTACTGAGGCGGGTTATGTGGGCGAAGACGTTGAAAACATCATCAGCAAGCTGCTGCAAAGCTGTGACTACGACATCGAAAAAGCCCAGCGCGGCATTATCTACATTGACGAAATAGACAAAATTTCGCGCAAGTCAGACAACCCCAGCATTACCCGTGATGTCTCGGGCGAGGGGGTGCAGCAGGCGCTGCTCAAGCTGATTGAGGGCACTTTGGCCAGCATTCCCCCACAGGGTGGGCGCAAGCACCCCAATCAAGACTTTTTGCAGGTGGATACCACCAATATCCTGTTCATTTGCGGTGGTGCTTTCCAGGGGCTGGAAAAGGTGATTGAGGGGCGCACAGAGGCCTCTGGTATTGGCTTTGGCGCAGCGGTGCGCAGCAAGGCCAATCGCTCGGTGTCGGAGCTGTTCCAGGACATTGAGCCTGAAGACCTGATTAAGTTTGGCCTGATTCCCGAGCTGATTGGCCGTATGCCGGTGGTGACGGCCTTGGCCGAGCTCAATGAGGCGGCGCTGGTGCGTATTTTGACTGAGCCAAAAAATGCCCTGATTAAGCAATACAGCCAGTTGCTGGCAATGGAAGGGGTAGAGCTGGAAGTGCTGCCCGAGGCCCTGAGCGCCATTGCCAAAAAAGCCATTGAGCGCAAGACGGGGGCCCGTGGTTTGCGCTCGATTTTGGAGCAGGCTTTGTTAGGGGTGATGTTTGAGCTGCCCTCTATGGCCACCGTTAGCAAGGTGGTGGTGGAAGAGGCCACTGTGCTGGAGGGCAAAATGCCCCTGCTGGTACACCAGGAAGAGGCCAAGCGCGCCTAAGTTATCAAAAGCGAGGCTGCGTTGCCAGCCTTGCGATGTGGAGGACTTTGATGTCAAAAACCAAAAAGCAGCCAAGTGATTCGGCCATTGACCTGCCTTTGTTGCCTTTGCGTGATGTGGTGGTGTTTCCACATATGGTGATTCCCCTGTTTGTGGGGCGCGCAAAAAGCATTCAGGCCCTGGAGTTGGCCATGGCCGCTGACCGGCGCATTATGCTGGTGGCGCAAAAAGCCGCTTCTAAAGAGGAGCCTGGGGTCGAAGACCTGTTTGACACGGGCTGCATGGCCAGCATTTTGCAAATGCTCAAGCTGCCCGACGGCACGGTAAAAGTATTGGTAGAAGGCCAGCAACGCGCGGCCTTGGCCGAGGTGCAAGACGCTGACAGTCACTTTGTGGCACGCAGTACCCTGCTGGAAGAGCCGACCTTGGGCAAGGCACAAAGCGAGGTAGAAGCCTTGCGCCGTGCGCTGAACCAGCAGTTTGACCAGTACGTGAAGCTCAACAAAAAAATCCCCTCTGAGATTTTGGGCAGCATTGCCAATATCGAAGAAGCGGGCCGCTTGGCAGACACCATCACCGCCCATCTGCCTTTTAAATTAGAGCAAAAGCAGGCTATTTTGGGCATGGTGGATGTGCGCCAGCGCCTGGAGAGCCTGCTGCACCAAATCGAGCAAGAGATTGAAATCCTGAACGTGGACAAGAAGATTCGCGGACGGGTGAAGCGCCAAATCGAAAAAAACCAGCGCGATTTCTACTTGAACGAGCAGGTCAAAGCCATCCAGAAAGAGCTGGGCGAAGGCGAGGATGGTGCTGACCTGGAAGAAGTTGAGAAAAAAATCAAAGCCGCCAAAATGCCTGTTGCAGCGCGCAAAAAGGCAGAGGGCGAGCTGAAGAAGCTCAAGCTGATGTCCCCCATGTCGGCAGAGGCGGCGGTGGTGCGCAATTACATTGATGTACTCGTTGGCCTGCCCTGGAGCAAGAAAACCAAAATCAAGCACGACCTGGCTCTGGCCGAAGAGGTGCTCAATGCCGACCACTATGGCCTGGAGCGCGTGAAAGACCGCATCCTGGAATACTTGGCCGTGCAGCAGCGCGTGGACAAGGTTAAAGCACCGATTCTGTGCTTGGTAGGGCCGCCAGGGGTGGGTAAGACCTCGCTAGGCCAGTCGATTGCCAAGGCTACAGGACGCAAATACGTGCGTATGGCGCTGGGTGGCATGCGCGATGAGGCTGAAATCCGTGGCCACCGTCGCACCTATATCGGTGCCATGCCTGGCAAAGTGCTGCAAAGCCTGGAGAAGGTGGGCGCACGTAACCCGCTGTTCCTGTTGGGTGAAATTGACAAGCTGGGTATGGATTTTCGTGGTGACCCTTCCAGCGCCTTGCTGGAGGTGTTAGACCCCGAGCAAAACCACACCTTCAGCGACCATTACGTGGAGGTGGATTTTGACCTCAGCGATGTGATGTTTGTAGCGACTTCGAACTCGCTGAACATCCCCTCGGCGCTGTTAGACCGCATGGAGGTGATTCGTCTGTCGGGCTATACCGAAGACGAGAAAGTCAATATCGCCAAGCGCTATCTGCTGCCCAAGCAGTTGACCAATAACGGCGTGAAAGAGGGCGAGCTGGAAATCAAGGAAGAGGCCCTGCGCGATATGGTGCGTTACTACACCCGCGAGGCGGGCGTGCGTTCGCTGGAGCGCGAGCTGTCCAAAATTTGTCGCAAAGTGGTCAAAGGTGTGCAGCTTAAAAAGCTCAAGCCCAAGGTGATTGTTAAATCCAGCAATTTGCATGATTACCTGGGGGTGCGCAAATACACCTATGGCCGCATCAGCGATGGCAACCATGTGGGGCAGGTGGTGGGGCTGGCTTGGACTGAGGTGGGTGGCGATTTGCTCACTATCGAAGCCGTCACCATGCCCGGCAAGGGCAATATCCTGCGCACCGGCTCGCTGGGCGATGTGATGAAAGAGTCGGTAGAGGCCGCTCGCACCGTGGTGCGCAGCCGTGCCCAGTCTCTGGGCATTGAAGAGGCGCTGTTTGAGAAAAAAGACATCCACGTCCACGTGCCTGATGGCGCTACGCCCAAGGATGGCCCCAGCGCTGGCGCGGCTATGGCCACGGCCTTTGTCTCTGCCATGACGGGCATTCCTGTGCGTGCCGATGTAGCGATGACGGGTGAGATTACGCTGCGCGGTGAGGTGACAGCCATTGGCGGCTTGAAGGAAAAGCTGCTGGCAGCTTTGCGCGGCGGTATTAAAACCGTGCTAATCCCCAAGGAGAACGTCAAAGACCTGCAGGACATTCCTGACAATGTGAAGAAGGGCCTGGACATCACCCCCGTGCAGTGGATTGACGAGGTGCTGAAAATTGCCTTAGAGCGTCTGCCCTTGCCGATTACAGCCAGTGAGGCCGCTGCTGAAGAGGCAGTGGTGGCCAGCGTTGATCCTGTTGTAGCCACACGCAAGCCAGCGGCCAAAAAAGCACGCGCTGTAAAGCATTGAGAGCAGCGAAGTTCTGTGGAAGAAAAAATCTGCAGAAATTTGCGCTACAATCACTATCTTGATGCCGAAGATTAGTTGTATAATCTAAGGCTTCAGAAAATAAGCGGGAATAGCTCAGTTGGTAGAGCGCAACCTTGCCAAGGTTGAGGTCGACGGTTCGAGACCGTTTTCCCGCTCCAAGGTTTTTTTAGATTCGGCACTTGCTGGTTGTTTGCGGGAATAGCTCAGTTGGTAGAGCGCAACCTTGCCAAGGTTGAGGTCGACGGT
>CAZMMM010000243.1:0-3747 GCA_964567385.1 uncultured Comamonas sp. | reverse complement strand
ACAATTTCAGCGTTGGGGTAGGCCTCGTAGAACTGCCGCATCCTGAACAGGTTAGCGCGGGTAAAGCCACGCAGCCCAGGATGGGTTTGCGCCAAATACTGCGCTAGTTGTTGCATTACGCCATCGCCCCATTGCGCAGCAGCAATTTTGCGGCTGATGCGCTCGCCTATTTGCCAGTACAGCTCAATCAGCGCGGTATTGACCGCCTGCACTGCGCGTTGTCGTGCAGCGGTGATGAGCTGTGCAATATCGGCAAAGCCTGTGTCTTGCATGGTTGGTTGCAGGAGGGGAGTTAGCGTTACGCCTTACTCATGCTACCCAAAGCAAAAACCGAGTTGGGCGCATTCACGCGGATGGGCTTGACCACTGGGGCGGAAGAGATAGCGCGGCGCACCACGGGTTTGTCTTCAATGCGGATACCGCGTGCCAGTTGCTCGTCCACCAGTTTTTGCAGGGTGACCGAATCCAGAAACTGCACCATGTGGCGGTTCAGGGCAGACCATAGGTCATGCGTCATGCAGCGGCCTTGGTCGCCCAGGCAGTTTTCTTTGCCGCCGCATTGGGTGGCATCAATGGGTTCATCGACTGAGGTGATGATGTCGGTAATCGTGATGTCTGCCGCTTTACGCGCCAGGGTGTAGCCGCCGCCGGGGCCTCGGGTGGATTCAACCAGCTCGTTGCGGCGCAGCTTGCCGAATAACTGCTCCAGGTAGGACAGGGAAATCTGCTGGCGCTGGCTGATGGCGGCCAGGGTGACGGGGCCGTTGTTTTGGCGCAGAGCCAAGTCAATCATGGCGGTAACGGCGAAGCGGCCTTTGGTGGTCAGACGCATGGGGGAACTCCTTACACAGTGCAATAAAAAGTACACCCAATGAAAAAAGCCAGATGACCTACAGTGTTCACAGTTTCAAGGGCGGTCATCAGGCTATTTCTTGAGTAATTTCTGCCAGTATAGCACAAAACCCTTTAACCCACTGGGTTAAATTGAAATAGCTGGGCTTTCAAGGTGGCCAGCTCGTCGCGCAGGCGGGCGGCTTGTTCAAACTCCAGCGCCTTGGCCGCTTGCAGCATGGCCTTCTCTACTTTGGCGATGGCTTTGGCCAGTTCAGCTTCTGACAGGTCTTGCGCCTGCCAGGCTGCTGCCTGGTTATGCGCCAGTGCTACTTCTTTGCTTTGCTGCTGGGCTTTGCCGCTGTAAACCCCATCAATCAAATCCTTCACTCGCTTGACGATAGCTTGTGGCTGAATGCCATGCTCGGCGTTGAAGGCGGTTTGCTTGGCGCGGCGGCGTTCCGTTTCGTCCATGGCGCGGCGCATAGAGTCAGTAACGCGGTCGGCGTACAAAATCGCCTTGCCATGCAGGTTGCGGGCGGCACGGCCTATGGTTTGAATCAGGCTGCGCTCGGCGCGTAGAAAGCCTTCTTTGTCGGCATCCAGAATGGCCACCAAAGACACTTCAGGAATGTCCAGCCCTTCGCGCAGCAAGTTAATGCCTACCAACACATCAAACACCCCCAGGCGCAGGTCGCGGATGATTTCTACGCGCTCTACCGTCTCTACGTCCGAGTGCAGATAGCGCACGCGCACGCCGTTTTCGCTCAGGTATTCGGTCAACTGTTCGGCCATGCGCTTGGTCAGGGTGGTGATGAGTACACGCTCACTTTGATCGGAGCGCAGGCGGATTTCTTGCAATACATCATCCACCTGGCTGGTGGCAGGGCGCACTTCAATCTCAGGGTCCACCAAGCCTGTGGGGCGCACGACTTGCTCTACCACCTGGCCGCTGTGCTGCTTTTCATAATCGGCAGGCGTGGCTGAGACAAAGACAACCTGGCGCATACGCTGCTCAAACTCGGCAAACTTCAGCGGGCGATTGTCCAGCGCCGAGGGCAAGCGAAAACCATACTCCACCAGCGTGGTCTTGCGTGAGCGGTCGCCGTTGTACATGGCGTTGAGCTGGCCAATCATCTGGTGGCTTTCGTCCAGAAACAGCAGCGCGTCTTTGGGCAGGTAGTCGGTGAGCGTGGCTGGCGGCTCACCCGGCGCAGCGCCTGAGAGGTGGCGCGAATAGTTCTCAATGCCCTTGCAATGCCCCACCTCGGAGAGCATTTCCAAATCAAAGCGGGTGCGCTGCTCCAGGCGCTGCGCTTCTACCAGCTTGTTCTCTTGCACCAAGAAAGCCACGCGCTCGCGCAGCTCTTCTTTAATGGTTTCCACCGCCCGCAGCACCACCTCACGCGGGGTTACGTAGTGGCTGCTGGGGTAAACGGCAAAGCGCACAATGCTTTGCTGCACCTGGCCGGTGAGGGGGTCGAACAGGTGCAGACCGTCGATTTCATCGTCAAACAGCTCTACGCGAATGGCCAGCTCGGAATGCTCGGCGGGGAAGATGTCAATCGTGTCGCCACGCACGCGGAATTTGCCCCGGCTGAAATCTTCGTCATTGCGCTGGTACTGCATCCGCACCAATTGCGCAATCAGGGCGTGTTGCTCAATGGTGTCGCCCACGCGCAGCAGCAGCATCATCTGGTGGTAGCTCTCTGGCTCGCCAATGCCGTAGATGGCCGAGACGGTGGCCACAATCACCACGTCGCGGCGCTCTAGCAGGCTTTTGGTGCAGGACAGGCGCATTTGCTCAATGTGCTCGTTGATGGCGCTGTCTTTTTCAATAAACAGGTCGCGCTGGGGCACATAGGCTTCGGGCTGGTAGTAGTCGTAGTAGCTGACGAAGTACTCCACCGCGTTGTGCGGGAAGAATTCGCGAAACTCGCTATAGAGCTGCGCCGCCAGCGTCTTATTGGGCGCAAACACCAGGGCAGGCCGCCCCAGGCGGGCAATCACATTGGCCATGGTGAAGGTCTTGCCCGAGCCGGTGACACCCAGCAGGGTCTGGAAAGCTTCGCCGTCTTGCACGCCTTCTACCAACTGGGCAATGGCGCTGGGCTGGTCGCCAGCGGGCGGGTAAGGCTGGAACAGCGCAAACGGCGAATTTTCAAAGTAGACAAACTGGCCTGTAGCAGGGTTTTTTTCAGTGGCTGGCATATTGCTTGGAGGTGTTCAGTGAACAAACGCCCCAGCCAGTCGTAAAATGGCCGGTTGCTTCGCGTTACTAGGCCCTTCAACTGGGGGCGTAAGCGTGATTTTCCATAGCCATATACCTCCAGCGCTGCTGCCCACTTGGGGCAACAGCCTGCTGTATTGATTGGGATTGTCTGCCGCGTCAGAACATCCAAGTACAAGAAGGAAGCTGCATGTCTTTATTTACCGCCGTCCAGATGGCTCCACGCGACCCCATTTTGGGCTTGAACGAACAATTTAACGCCGACCCCAACCCCCGCAAAGTCAATCTGGGCGTGGGCGTGTACTTTGACGATAACGGCAAGCTGCCTCTGCTCGAATGCGTAAAAACCGCTGAAAACGAACTCACCGCCCAAGCCAGCCCACGCGGCTATCTGCCCATTGACGGCATTGCCGCCTACGCCAGCGCAGTGCAAGGCTTGGTGTTTGGCGCGGATAGCGAAGTGGTGCAATCAGGCCGCGTAGCCACGGTGCAAGCCATTGGTGGCACGGGCGCGTTAAAAGTTGGCGCAGACTTCCTGCACAAGCTCAACCCCAATGCCCAGGTGCTGATTTCTGACCCTAGTTGGGAAAACCACCGCGCTATCTTCACCAACGCGGGCTTTACGGTTAGCACCTACCGCTATTACGACGCAGCCCAGCGCGGCGTAGCTTTTGAAGCCCTGCTGG
>CAZMMM010000242.1:0-3770 GCA_964567385.1 uncultured Comamonas sp. | reverse complement strand
GGGGAGCTCTGAGGTGCTCAGGGCGGAGCCAGAGGTGAGGAATAAGTATTTGGGGGCTTAAAGGGGGTCTCAAGCTTTTTTATAGGCGGGTATAAAGGTAAGGGAAGATCACTTGTGGCTGTGATGTAGCATTTGCCGCACAATGCGGGGATAATTTTTTGGAGAAGCCCCAATGAATTTAAAAGATTTTGACCTAAATCTTCTCATTATTTTTGATGAGCTTATGAAAGAGCGCAGTGTTTCTGCTGTTGCAGATAATCTTGGGGTTACTCAGCCTGCAATCAGCCGCTCCTTAAAGCGTTTACGCCAGTTTTTTGGAGATGAGCTTTTTTGTCGCACACCAAAAGGGATGGAACCAACATCCTATGCCTTACACATTGCTGAGCCAATTTCCTCCTCACTAAGCTCACTCAGAAGCACAGTTGGCCAGCAGTTTGAATTCAACCCTGAAGAAAGCCGGCGAAATTTCACTATCCGCATGTCCGATATTGGCGAAGTCTATATACTAACTCGTCTTTTAAAGATACTCGAAACTGAAGCGCCCCATGTCTCCATTACAATTGTGCGTGATAATATCGAATCACTCAAAAGTGAAATGGAGGCAGGGCGCATTGATTTGGCAGTAGGCCTTATTGACGGGTTGGAGGCTGGCTTTTTTCGTCGCCAAGTTTACAAGCAGGGTTATGTCTGCGCATTTCGGAGTGACCACCCTCTGGCAAGCAAACCAATTTCATTAAAAGACTTTATGGAGGCTGAGCATGCTATTGTTACAGCCTCTGGCACTGGGCATATTAGAATTGATGAGCTAATTGAGAAGCAGGGGATTCATAGGAACATCAAACTAAGAGTCCCCAATTACGCTAGTTTGGAGCGTCTTCTGAGCAATAGCAACCTCATAGCAACTGTACCTGAAGTGCTGGCAAAACCAAATATGTCCCCATTTTCTCTTGCTATTTCAAAGCATCCTGTTGAATTGCCGCAACTAGCAATTGACCAGTTTTGGCACAGCCGTTTTCATAAAGACCCTGGCAATAGCTGGCTACGCAATCTGATTGCAGATAAATGCATGCCACCAATTATTTAATGGTTATTCACTTTTGCGCAAAAAAAGCCATGCACACTTGTCGTCTCAAGCCCGCTCCAGCAACCATTGCTGCAATTGCGCCACGGTATCGGCCACAAACAGGGGCTGGCAAGCTGTAAAGCCCGCTGCATCATGCGCCCCGTAGGACACACCCACGCTGGCACAGTCAGCGTTGCGCGCCATGTACAAGTCGTGGGTGGTATCGCCAATCATCAGCAGGCCCTCTGGCGGCACATCCAGCTCGGCCATCAGCTCTTGCAGCATCAGGGGGTGGGGCTTGCCGGCGGTTTCATCAGCGGTGCGGGTGGCATCAAACAAGGGGCGCAATTGGGCTTCCTGCTCTAGCACTTGATTCAAGCCTTGGCGGCTTTTACCTGTGGCAATGGCTAGCTTATGACCACGCTCACGCAGCTGGTGCAGCAGGGGCAAAATGCCGTCAAACAGACTTAGCTGCTCTTGCTGGCGCAGGTAGTGGTAGCGGTAGCGCTGTGACAGTTCAGGGTATTTTTCCTGGGGCACATCGGGGGCAGCACGCGCCAAGGCGGGGCCTAGGGCCATGCCAATCACATAGGCCGCTTGCTCAGCACTGGGGATGGTGCCGCCCACGTCTTGTACTGCCAGCTGAATGCTGCGGGTGATGGCGGCGGTAGAGTCAAACAGGGTTCCGTCCCAGTCAAATACCAAAAGTTCAAAACGCTGATAGCGTGTGTTTTGCATAGAGCTATCCTGTCAAAAAATCTAAAAACTTCAATGACTACTTTTCTGCTGCTGGCAGAAAGCTAGCCAGCTCAGGCGGCAAATCTGCCTCCAGGCGCATGGTTTCAGCAGTCACAGGGTGAACAAAATCCAAGCGCCAAGCATGAAGAAACATACGTGCCAGCCCTTGCTTGGGCAGACGCTTGTTCAAGGCGAAGTCGCCATACTTGTCATCCCCCACAATGCCGTGGCCCTGGCTAGACAAATGCACCCTGATTTGGTGGGTACGCCCAGTTTGAATGGTAACTTCCAGCAAACTCATGGCGGGCAGCCCTTGCAGGCCACGCGCTGCCCATTGCTGGCGCTGGCGCACCAGGGTGATGGCTGTCATAGCATCCGGGTCATCAGCGGTGGTGGTGCGCACGCGCCGCTCACCATTAGGCAGTAGGTATTTGTGTAGCGGGGTTTGAATGCGCTGCAACTGCGCGGGCCAACTGCCTGCTACTAGCGCCAAATAGGTCTTGCCCGTGGCTCTTTGGCGAAACTGGTCTTGCAGGTGCTTGAGCGCCGAGCGCTTCTTAGCCACCAGCAAAATACCCGAGGTTTCGCGATCCAGGCGGTGCACCAACTCTAAGAACACGGCCTGCGGACGGGCGCGGCGCAATTGCTCAATCACGCCAAAGCTCACACCACTGCCACCATGCACGGCTACGCCAGCGGGCTTGTCGATGGCAATCAGGGCATCGTCCTCAAACAAAATAGGGAACTCGCGCGCTGGGGCCGGGCTACTGGGCGTGGCCTCAGCGGGGGTGCTGGTTTGCGCCACGCGCACCGGTGGCAGGCGCACGGTGTCGCCCTCCTGCACACGGGTATCGGCGCTGCAACGGCCTTTGTTGATACGCACCTCACCGCTGCGAATGATGCGGTAGAGGTGGGTTTTTGGCACGCCTTTCAAATGGCGTATCAGGTAGTTATCCATGCGCTGACCGGCTTCTTCAGGCCCCACCACCAACCAGCGCACACTGGCGGCTGCAGGGGTTGCGGACGGCAGCGGGGGGGCGGTAATGGCATTTGCCGCTGGGGTGTGGGGCTTGCCCTTTATAATACGATTCACCTGTGCTCAATAAAATGTAGATGGTTGATTTATATAGACTTTAATCTATAGACCTGACCCAAGAGCATAGGCTGGTTGCTGCTTGGGATGCTTACACCCACCGAATAACTGCCTTTATCGGCGGGTTGGGATTGGTATCCACCCCATCATGCAGAGCAAATACTCAACGGAATTTTCGCCGTTGCTGACGCGCCTTTCTTATGCCATCAGCAGCGCAACAACTCGCTTCTCACCTAGGTATGTGGCTGTTTTTAGTTTGGCTTTCAGCGCTGGTGCAGGGGGCATATTCTGCCCCAGGCCCCCAGCGCCCCCGCACCCCGGCAGCTGCCCCGGTGCGGCGCAAGCCTTGGCCTTTCAAGCTGGCCGCCAGCCCTCGCCTAGACCCCAGTCCCCCTCCTCTACCCCCATTGCTTTACACCACTGCGGCATGAGACAGGGGCCGTGGTGCCAGCCCTGATTGAGGCACCACCTGGGCGCGCAAGCGGCGCAAATTCCACCACGTATTGGGCTTTGCCTTGATGCAACAAGCGCAGCCGAGCACGCTGATTTTGAAATAATTCCAAAGTCGGCTGGCTAGGCAATGCTATGGCTTTGTGCGAAACCGCCAACCACAGCCCACGCCTTGGCCAGCTGACTGACTGCCAAGAAAAGGAAACGCATCATGAAACGGATGCTGATTAACGCCACCCAGGCTGAAGAACGCCGCCTGGCCATTGTGGATGGCCAAAAACTGCTGGACTACGAGGTCGAAATCGAAGGGCGCGAGCAGCGCAAGGGCAATATCTATAAAGCCGTGGTCACCCGCATCGAGCCCTCTTTAGAGGCCTGCTTTGTCGATTACGGCGAAGACCGCCACGGCTTTTTGCCCTTCAAAGA
>CAZMMM010000241.1:0-3794 GCA_964567385.1 uncultured Comamonas sp. | reverse complement strand
CCGACACCTTCGACGCTTGGTTTGCCGCGCTGACTGACATTCGTGCGCAGGCGCGGGTGCAGGCCCGAATCGACCGGGCGGAAGGTGGCAACTTCGGCGACTGCGAACCCATTGGTGAGGGATGCAGCGAGATGCGCATCCACTACGGCCCCGGCTACCGCGTGTACCTGATGCGTGAGGGCTGGGAGGTGTATCTGTTGTTGAGCGGCGGCGACAAGTCCACGCAAGCGGCAGACATCAAAGCCGCGTTGAAGATGGCCCGCGAACTGAAACAAGCGCAAAGAAAGGAGTGACCCATGATCAAGACCCGCCGCTGGGATTCTGCGGAATACCTGCAAACCGAAGAACAGATTGCCGCCTACCTGGATGCTTGCTTTGAGGAAGCTGGGGACGATGCAGCTTTCATCGCCAAGGCGCTGGGCAACGTAGCCCGCGCTCGCGGTATGAGCCAGCTTGCCCGTGATACTGGGCTGGGGCGTGAAAGTCTTTACAAGGCACTCTCCGGCGAGGGCAACCCGAGCTTTGCCACGGTGCTGAAAGTGGCGCAGGCGCTGGGCGTGCGGTTTCAGGCGGTTGCGGCCTGAATTGCCGTGGCTGTCTGAACGCCGCGCCGCAGGTGCGTAGCGAGTTCCAGGGCATAAGCTGCGCAGCACGCCTTCTTTGCCAGTCGCCCGCCGGGGCGAGTCCCGGCTTACGGCGTTGGAGAAGGGCGCAATACAAAAAAGCACCGGTACGCGCTATCCTGCAGCACCCCACAAAATGGCGCGTGTTGCGCATCGGGGCATGCGAGGGGTGTTAATAACAAATGTGTTATATTTCTATGCGCTACACCATTGAGTATTACAGCGAAGCCGTGCAGACGGAAATCATGGCATTGCCCGAGACGTTGCAGGCCCGCTACGCTGCGTTGTCGCGGCGTATGGTCAGCGCTGGCCCGAATCTGGGTGAGCCGCATACCAAGCCGTTCGGTGGTGGCTTGTTCGAGTTACGCCTGAAAGGGGCCGAAGGTATCGCCCGCGTGTTCTATTGCACGCTGGTAGGACGGCGCATTGTGATGCTGCACAGCTTTGTGAAGAAAACCGACAAAACGCCGTCTGCCGACAGGCGAATTGCAGAAACTCGATTGAAGGAGGTTAAACATGCTCACTCATGACCAAATGATTGCAAAGATGATGCAAAACCCCGCCGTGCGTGCCGAGTACGAGCGCATCGAGCGCGAGGAAATGCCCATGCTGGACGCTATCCTCAAAGCCCGCGCAGATGCCGGTTTGACCCAAGCACAGGTGGCCGAGCGTATGGGCACGAAAGCCCCAGCCGTGGCGCGGCTGGAGAATGCCTTGGTAACAGGCAAGCATTCGCCATCGCTGGCAACGCTGCAAAAGTACGCCGCCGCGCTGGGTAAGCGTGTGCAGGTGCAGTTTGTGTAATCTTCTTTGCTAGTCGCCCGCCGGGGCGAGACCCGGCTTACGGCGTTGGAAATCCGCAATGCTGTCGAGGCGGTTGTCAAATCTCCGATTGATTTTGTATAGCTGGGATTCTGCGGAATACCTGCAAACCGAAGAACAGATTGCCGCCTACCTTGATGCTTGCTTTGAGGAAGCTGGGGACGATGCAGCTTTCATCGCCAAGGCGCTGGGCAATGTAGCCCGCGCTCGTGGCATGAGCCCCCAAGCTATGCAGTACACACGGTTTTGAAACACGGCTAGACGGCCTGCGGTTGCTTGGCGGCTAGGCGGCGTGCCACTACTGCCCCCAGGCTGGCAATAGCCAAGGCGGCCACGCCATACGACCAGCCTGCTGGCCATTGCGCCAGGCTGCTGCCCAAAATCACTACCCCCACGGATTGCCCCAAGAACAGTACGCTGGCAAACAGCGCCACCGCCGCCCCTCGGCGCTGGGGGGCCATCTGCGTGGCCTGGGTCTGCAAGGTGTTGTGCAGCATGTAAAAGCCCAGGCCATTGACGGCGCAGGCCAGCGCCCCGGCCAGGGGGTGGGTGGCCCAGCCCAGCAGCAGCAAGCCCAGGGCAATTAGTAATCCACCGATGGCTGACAGCCCCTTCTCCCCCAGCAAGCCCAGCCAATGCCTGGCACCCAGAGCGTAGAGCAGGCCGCCCGCGCCGTAGAGCATCATCAGCGCCCCAGCCTGGCTGACGGAATAGCCAAAGCGCTGCACCAGCAGCAAGGGGGTGAAGGACAGAGTGCCAAAGGCCAGCGCCCCTTCCAGCGTGGTAATGCCCAGCACCCAGCGTACCTTGGGCAGGCGCAGTAGCTCGATATTGCCCAGCACACTGCGCCACAGGCTATTGGAGGGTGCAGCTGTTGCCGCAGGTGCAGACTGATGGCGCAGCAGCAAACCGCTGGACAGGCCAAACAGCACGGCCAAGCTGGCAAATGCCCATTGCCATTGCAAATGCTCGGCCACCCAGCCGCCCCACCATTGCCCTGCAATCATGCCGCTAACGGTGGCAATCAATAGGCGAGCCAGGGTTTCCTGGCGCTTGTCGTAAGCCACCTGGTCACCCACCCAGGCCATAGAAAGTGGAATGATGGCCGCCGCTGCCGCCCCTACGGCTGTGCGTGCCAGCACTATCAGCTCAAAACTGGGGGCAAGCGCCAGCAGCACATTGAGCACGGTGCAGGCCAGCCCTGCCAGCGTGATAACGCGCAGCTTGCCCAGCCGGTCGCCCAAGGGGCCGTAGATAAACAAGCACAGCCCATAGGCCACGGCATACCAGGAGATGGTGCGCGCCGCCTCGGGCACAGGCACATGAAAGGCTTGGCTCAGGGTGGTGAGCATGGGGTCGCAAATGCGCAGCGAGGCCATGCTGGCAAAGCCCAGCAGGCCGACGAAAAATAAGGTTCTTTGCATGGCGCTGAACTTTACGCCGCCGCCGCACACTGTGGGGGTGTGCGGGTTTACCCAGCCCATGACAGCCCCGGCATGGATGGGCCCGAATACGCAGGCCGCAAAGATACGTATGAAGTGCTGCATGAGACTGAGTTATGCTAAAAAATTTAAATAATTATGCAATTTACACATAATTATGATTAAATAATTGGCAGAAATGGCGATTTTGTCTATTTTTTAAGCGTGCATGGGTGGCTTATGCAAAAAACTATGCCATCTCATGCCAGTTTTGCCTAAGATGCAGCGCAGTAGCCCTTTCGAGGGCTTTTTCTGTGTATTTTTTCTGCGATAGAGAGACTGGCCATGCGTCAAGAAAGCGACTTCCTCGGCTCCAAGGAGCTGCCCGACAACGCCTACTGGGGTGTACACGCCGCCCGTGCGGTAGAGAATTTTCCCATCTCTGGCAGCACTGTGGGCGATATGCCCAACCTGGTTCGCGCTTTTGCTTATGTGAAAAAAGCCGCCGCCGCTGCCAACCTGAGCCTAGGCGCTATCAAGGCCGAGCAGGCTGACGCTATCAGCCGCGCTTGTGACGATGTGGCCGCTGGCCAGTACAACCAGCACTTTGTGGTGGATGTGTTGCAAGGTGGCGCAGGCACTTCCACCAATATGAACGCCAATGAGGTGATTGCCAACCGTGCGCTAGAAATTTTGGGTCAGCCCAAAGGTGCGTACAGCGTGATTCACCCCAACGACCATGTGAATGCCTCGCAATCCACCAACGACGCTTACCCCACCGCCGTCAAGCTGGCGACCTACTACGGCATTCAAGACCTGCTGACCGCCCTGGCCGCCCTGCGCGGTGCGTTTGCCGCCAAGGCCGATGAGTTCAAAGACATTCTGAAAATTGGCCGCACCCAGCTGCAAGATGCCGTGCCCATGACCT
>CAZMMM010000240.1:0-3826 GCA_964567385.1 uncultured Comamonas sp. | reverse complement strand
CCACCCCCCTCTTAATGTTGTGAAGAAATCATTTTTTCAGGCTTTGCTGATTATTCTTGCCTGCGCTCTGCTGACTTGGGGTGTAGAGCGCTATGACCGCGTACAACAACAAGAGCTGCGCCAGCGCCAGCTGCAGCGCGATTTGCAGCATGTGCAGCAGCGGCTGCAAATGCGCCTGAACGCCGTTTTGGCGGACCAGCAAAAAATAGCCGAACGCCTGGCCCGCCAGCCCCAAGCCTTTACCAACCCCCAAGAGGCGCAGTTGCTATTTGATATAGGTGTGCTGGCACCGGTGGTGAACCTGTCTTTTGCGCGTAACTGGGTGGTGGAATACGCCTTCCCCGAAGCTGCCAATGAAGTCGTGCTAGGGCTGGATTACCGCTTTCACACTGCGTTTAAGCCCGCAGTGCAGCGTGCCATGCAAACGGGTGCGCCCGTGATTACTAGCAACATCTTGCTGGTGCAGTCAGGCCGCCCGGGGGTAGTGGTGCGCAGCCCGGTAATGCAGCGAGGGCAGTACTTGGGCCTGATTTCTACGGCCCTGGATTTTGAAGGCCTGCTGCAAGAAGCAGGCTACGCGCCTGAAGCCAGCCAGGGCTACGCCCTGTTGCTGCAAGAAACCCACCCTGCCCAGGCCGCCGCCATGCTGCTAGGGCGTAAAGAGACATTTGAGCACCTGCCCCCTGGGCTCAAACTCACGCTGCCCGAGCAGGCGCAGTGGGAGCTGCGCGGCCAGCTCCTGCCCCTGCCCGTGCCAGGCCTGCTAGAGCGTGCTGACTGGATACGCATGGGCGGTGCTGCCCTGGCCACCCTGCTGCTGTGGCTGCTGCTGTGGCACCGTGGGGTGTTCAAGGCCACCCATGTATCGCGCCACGGCGTAGCGCTGCGCTTTGCCCTGCTGGGGCTGACGGTGCTGCCCATGCTGCTACTTATCGTGGTGGTGGAGGCCTACTACTTCAACACCCTGCTGCGCAGCAGTGAAGAGCACATGAAAGAGCAGGCCACCATACAGGGCCGCCAGCTACTGTTGCGCGTAGAGGAGTTTTTTGACATTCCCCGCCAGGCCATTGTGTCTGCCGACCTCTTTCGCCAAGGGGTGCTAAGTGTGCAGCGGCCCGAGCAGGTAATGGGCTTTTTCGCCATCCAGTTGCGCGCCAAGCCGCAGCTGACCTTCTTGTCCATGGCCAATCACCAAGGGGAATACTTTGCAGCCAGCCGCCCGCCCTTGGGCAACGATGGCAATCTGCGCATGCAATGGGCCACCCTGGCCACCCAGCGCGCCATGCAGCTGCATTGGGTAGACGATAGCAACCAGCCCAGCCAGAACTTTGAGCCAGGCACGCCGCACTTTGATGCCCGTGATACCAACTGGTTTCAGCAGGCCGACAAGATGGGCATGCACTGGTACCCCGTGTACCGCTACAGCACGGCAGATAGAAAAGGCCAGTATGAGTCTTTGGGCATAGGCATCTCCACCCCGCTGCTGGCCTCCAACGGGCAGCGCCAAGGGGTGATGACGGCAGACGTAGCCCTGTCCCACCTGAGCAGCTTTCTGCAAGGGCAAGCCAAAGACCTGGGCATGCAAATCTTTTTAATTGGCGCGGATGGCAAGCTGCTGGCCACCTCTACCGACCAGCCCGCCTACCTGCTGGATGCCGATGGCCAGGTGCAGCGCCTGCGCCCCAGCCAAAGTAGCGACAGCCTGATGAGCACCGCTGGCCAGCGCCTGAATGAAGACGGTCACCGCCACGGGCGGCAAAGCTTTGCAATGCAGGGGCGGCGCTACCTGCTGGACTGGCACCAGCTAGACATACCTGATGGGCCGCAGATGACGGTGGCCATGGTTTTATCCTCTGCCGACCACTGGCAAACAGCGCGCCGCTTTTGGCGCGATGCGCTCTACCTTGGCTGGCTGGTGCTGCTGCTGGCCACGGCGGCCGTGCTGTCCATGACGGAATGGCTGACCCGCCCCTTGCTGGCACTCACCGCCTGGGCCGGTGAGCTGCAACAAGGCCGCCTGACCGCCCCCATGCCCGATGCGGGGCCGGTGCTGGAGGTGGCCTCTCTGACCGACTCGCTAGACAGCATGGCCGTACAGCTGCACACCCACACCCAAAAGCTGGAGCAACTGGTCACCCAGCGCACCCAGGAGCTCACCGCTGCCAATATCCAGCTGCAGCAACTCAGCCTGACCGATGCCCTAACGGGTATTGGCAACCGCCGCTACCTGGAGGAATATGGCCAGCGCCTGTACGAGCAAAGCCAGCGCCACCAGCGCACCGTGGCGGTGCTGATGCTGGATGTGGACTACTTCAAGCAATACAACGACACCTATGGCCACCCAGCGGGAGACCAGGTGCTGCAACAAATTGCCAACGTGCTGGCCACCCACGCCCGCCGCCCTGATGACCTGGTCGCCCGCTATGGGGGGGAGGAGTTTGCCGTGCTGGTATCGGGCACGCAGCTGGATAAAGCCCTGGCCCTGGCAGAGCGCATACGCCACTCCGTCCAAGCGCTGGGGCTGGTGCACCAAGGCTCGCCGATGAAGCAAGTCACCGTCAGCATTGGCTTGGTGGTGGTGCGCGCCCATGCGGCGGTGCGCTTCAAGGCGTTGCTGCGTCAGGCAGACGCTGCTTTGTACCGTGCCAAGCAAAATGGGCGTAGCCGGGTGGAGATGGGGTGAGTGGGTGGTGGGGGGGCTTAGGCCGCCTCTAGCACTCGCAGTTCGATATGCAGCCCGGCGGCGGTTGCCATGTTGACTAGGGCATCCAGGCCAAATAGGTTGATTTTTCCGCGCATTAGGTCAGAGACTCGTGGCTGGGTTACGCCTAGCAGCTTGGCGGCCTGTGCTTGGCTCATGGCGGTGCGGGTAAGGTGGTTTTTAAGCGCCATCAGCAAAATGGAGCGCAGCTTCATGTTTTCCGCTTCTTCCGGGGTGTCTTCAATGGCATCCCAGACGCTGGCAAATTCCTGCTTGTTCATTGGCCTAACTCCTTTAATAAGTTCCGATAGCGCTTGCTAGCCAAGTCCAGGTCGGTTTTGCTGGTCTTCTCTGTCTTTTTCTGAAAACAGTGAAGCACATAAACCGCATCAGCGAGCTTGGCGATATAGATGACCCGAAACGCTCCTGCTGTATCCCGAATCCGGATTTCCCTTACGCCGTGACCTACCGTGTTCATAGGCTTCCAGTCGTCTGGCTCCTGGCCATGTTGTACTTGGTCAATTTGATGACCTGCTTCGCGCCGGGCTGCGAGGGGGAAAGCGCGGAGGTCATCCAGAGAGCTGCCGCAAAATGCTACGGGTTTGGTATTGGTCACGCTTGCAATGATACAAAAATTTGTATGACTGCTGTCTGCTGTGGTGTAGCTAACACCAATTTGTGGCGCAGATAGGCGTGGCGTATCCGGGCTGTCGTTTTATAGATTGCTTGAGTTTTTAGCGCTGTAAGCCGGGACTCGCCCCGGCGGGCGACTCACTTTCTTGCCCGCGCAAGAAAGTAAGCAAAGAAGGCGTGCTGCGCAGCTTAATGCCGTGGAACTCGCTACGCGCCGCTGGGCGGCGCTACGCTCAGACAGCCACGGCAAGTCAGATTGGTTGGCGCTGTGCGGGTTTGAGGGTTGCGCTTCTTTTTGTTTTTTGTGGGTGATTTAGGTTGGACGAAAGCCGGAGGCGCTGCGCGCTTATTTGGCTGGTTTTTTGCGCCTGCTGGCCTTCTTGGCGGCAGGCGTATCCAGCGGCGCGGCCAGTTGCTGATACAGCCCAAACAGAAACGCCACACGCGGTGCGTCGTCCTTGCCGCCTTTGTAGGCGTAGGCGGCATCAACGG
>CAZMMM010000239.1:743-3837 GCA_964567385.1 uncultured Comamonas sp. | reverse complement strand
AAGGTGTTCCGCATAACGTGGAACACCTTTTTTTCATGTGCCGAAGGCTATCGGCCAACGGGCCTACTCACCGCCCGGGGCGCGGCTGAGTTCGTTGTTTTCCGTCACCAACTGCTCTAGCAGGGCCATGAATTGCTGGCGTTGCCTGGGGCTGAGCGGCTCCAGAATGCGCTCCTGGGTGCGCTGCACGGCAGGCTCGGCCTGTTCCAGGCGCTGCCGCCCTTCGTCGGTGACGTACAGCAGGCGCGCGCGCCGGTCTTCCTGCGAGGTGCGCCGCTCCATCCAGCCGCGCTGCTCCAGCCGCTCCAGCACGCCGCCGGTGGTGGAGGCATCCAGCGCCACCTTGCGTGCCAGGGTGCGCTGGTCAATGCCGGGCAGCTCGGCCACCACGCGCAGGGCGTTGTACTGGATGGGGGTGAGGTTGAACTCCCCCACCTCCTGCACAAAGATGCCTGCGGAAATTTGGTGCAAGCGCCGGATGGCGTGGCCGGGCAGACTCAGCAAGTCGCCCTGCAAGGGCTGGGGGACGATGGGGGGTAGGGTGCTTGGGTGTGTCATGCTTGTTGGCCTCGCACATCAAACTCTACCTTCCAGCGCTCACTGCCGCCCAGGGGCACGGCGTGCAACTCCAACGTGCCAATGTCGGTAATTCTGGCGTGCAGTTGCACAGTGACGATTTCGCCCTGCTGGCGGCCTTCGCTGGGCAAGCTGGCTTCGATTTCTTGCAGCTCCACCAATTCGCCCTCGTCCCAGTATTCCAGCAGCGTACCCACTTGGTCATGGCGGCGCAGGCTGGAGCCAAAAAAGCGCAGGCGTACTGGCTCGCCCACGACCAAGCCAAAGGCTTGCGCCTCTAGCGCGACTTCGCTGCCTTCTTCCATGCCAAAGGGGGCGAGGCACAGGGCGTTGATAGGCGGCTCCATGCCCGGAATGGCGGGCATATTGCTCTCCACCCCAACGTAATAGCTTTGCGCCGTACCGCCGCGAATACGCACCCCGCGCCCCGCATGGCTGATGTAGGAGAAATACGCCGCCCCACGCGCCACCGCCAGTTCTAACTGCGCCCCGTCCAGCAGACGGGCAGAGGCTGCGCCTTCGCCCTCCAGCCAGCCGTTGAGCACCTCCAGCAAACGCTGGGCAATCGCGGGGGATTTGAGTACGCCGCCGTTAAACAGCACCGCTGTGGGATGCACAAAGCTATGGCCTTCACCTTCATGCTGCGCCAAAGCCGCTTGCTGGCGGGTGAGGAAGGCGGCGATATGGCGGGTGACTGCCGCGTCCTGCGCATAGGGCAGACCCAATTGCGTCAGAGCAGCACGGGCGCGGGTTTGGGGCTGGTCGCTACTGGCGCAGGGCGGGAAGAAGCCTTCGAGCACCATTTGCTCCACTTGGGCGCGGGTGACTTCTGCACGAATGCTGCCGCCAATCAATTTGCTGCCTCGGCTGGGAACCACGACGGGCAGGCTATCAAGGCTGGGGTCGGCCAGCAGTTGCTCTTTGGCGGCGCGGCAGTTTTGCGCCAAGGCGCGGGTTTGCCACGCATCCAGGCGCTTGCCTTCTTTGGCCAAGGTTTGCGCCACGCCATAGGCCAGCGCCAAATCCATGTTGTCGCCGCCCAGCAGAATATGCTCGCCGACGGCCAAGCGTTGCAACTCTAAATTGCCGCCTTCGTCGCGCACAGTCATAAGGCTGAGGTCGGTGGTGCCGCCGCCTACGTCCACCACGAGTAGCACATCACCTGCCTGAACCTGCTTGCGCCAGTCGCCTTCGCTGGCTTGCAACCAGCTATACAGGGCGGCTTGCGGCTCCTCCAGCAGGCTGAAGTTTTCTAGGCCAGCGGCCTTGCAGGCCTCTGCCGTCAGCTCACGTGCGGCGGGGTCGAAGGAGGCAGGAATCGTCACCGTCACATGCTGCTGCGCCAGTGGCTGCTCGGGGTGGGCGCTTTCCCACGCCCAGCGCAGGTGTTGCAGATAGCGCGTGCTGGCTTGCAGCGGGGAGATGCGCTCTACGCCGTCTTGCTCACCTGCTTCGCTGGGCAGGATGGGGGCGCGTCTGTCCACACCCGCATGACAAAGCCAGCTTTTCGCGCTGCTGACTAGGCGTAGCGGCGTGGCTGCGCCTCGGCTACGTGCCAGTTCACCGACGATGCTGTTGCCTGCCACCTCGGGCGCTTGGCCGGGCAAACGGCGCTCGGCCTCAGTCATTTCGCTGTCGTGCGGCAGGTAGAGGAAGGAGGGCAGCAGCGGCAGCGCCTGCACGCTGGCCGGGGCGGTCAACTGGGGAATTTCCAACACGCCTTGGGACACTTTTTCGCCATCGCTGGCGGCTAAATCCACCCAAGACAGGGCGCAGTGGGTGGTTCCCAAGTCAATGCCAATGCTGTATTGCGCTTGTTGCGCTTGGGGGGCTTGGTGGTCAGTGCTACTCATAGCGTTACTCATAGTTCTACCTCCGCCTGCGCCAAGATACGGGCGGCTTGTGCGTCGGTCAGCTCAGGCAGATTGACCTCTTGCACCTGCCAGCCACGATGCGCCAGCGTGCCGGTAAAGGGCGGCTCGCCCACCACATGGCCGCTGATACGCACGGCAGCGGCATCAAAACCCGCTTGCAGGGTGACGCGGCTGCCCTCCTCCTCGCTGCGGATGGGGGCGAGGGTGAATTGCTCGCTCAACACCTGGCGGCAACCGGCATGCACCACGCGGGCGGCTGCGCCGATTTCTGCGTCGGTATAGGCGGCCACGTCTTCCTGCACAAAATCAATAAAACGCGCTTGGCGCTGGAGCAAGCCCAGCAGTTGTAAGGCTGCGGTGGGGCTGGTGTCTTCAATGCGGCGCTCGATGATTTTTTCCACCACCTTTTCTACCGGCACTTCGACTTGCACTTCCACAATTTTTTCTACGGGTACTTCTACGCGCACTTCTTTGGGGGGCACATCGGCGGCCAGTGGTTCGCCACTGCGCAGGCGCTGCACTTGGGCGGCCAGGCTACCGTTGCCCAAGATGGCAAAAAAACTGCCTATCGCCAAAGCGATGCGGCTGAAAAATCCGGGAGGGGTGGTTTCAGACATAAGCGTAATAGGTGTAATCAGTCAGCA
>CAZMMM010000239.1:0-733 GCA_964567385.1 uncultured Comamonas sp. | reverse complement strand
AAAAAGCACAAGGCCAGCAAAAACTGGCTGGCCAAGGTGGGAATAGTAGCGGCTAGGACATACCTGATGGAGGGATATGCACTTCAGCTTGGAGAAAAACTCAAGAACGATTCTCATTTAAACTCTTTTTTGTTTTCATTTTTTTGCTATTTCTCATGAATCGCCGTTTCTTTGCTTCCTCACCCTTTCCCGCCTGGGCTTGGCTGAGCATCGTCGCTCTGCTCTGGGCCTTGGTCAGCCAGGCCGTTTGGGCGCAACCCGCCAGTGATGCCACCACCGCACAAGCACGCCAGTTGTGGCAGTTACTAGACTATGTGGCCGTGGACTACCGCGAAGCCGTGGACGATGCGGGCAGCATTGTTAACGAGGGTGAATATGAAGAGATGCTGGACTTCAGCGCCACCGCGCAAACCCAGATTCAAACCCTGCCTGAACACGCCCAGCGCTCTGCCATTGCCAGCACCATTGACACGCTGCGCCAAGCCGTAGAGCGCAAAGCCCCCCCTGCCGAGGTCGGCGAGCTGGCACAAGCCGCCGCTGACCTGCTGGCGCAGGCTTACCCCTTCCCCATGGCACCCAACTTCAACCCCGACATTCAGTTGGGTGCCCGCCTGTACGCCCAGCATTGCGCCAGTTGCCACGGTGACAGCGGCGCAGGCGACGGCCCCGCTGGCGAAGGTCTGGACCCCGAACCCATCGCTTTTACCGAGGCAGAACGTGCCGATGCCCGCAG
>CAZMMM010000238.1:2939-3854 GCA_964567385.1 uncultured Comamonas sp. | reverse complement strand
GCTAATCGTTGGCGGGGCGGCGCTCCAGCAGGCCGCCGGTGTAGCCACGGTTGGCCAAACCTTCCAGCTCGGTAATCAAATAGGGGTTGAAGGGGCGGCCCGCCACGGCATCGTCAATGGCGCGGCGATACACCTGCGCAGTGCGGGCAACGTAGTACAGGCTTTTGGTGCGGCCTTCAATTTTGAGCGAATCCACGCCGATTTTCACCAGGCGCTCGACGTGCTCTACAGCGCGTAAGTCCTTGCTGTTCATGATGTAAGTGCCGTGCTCATCTTCCATGATGGGCATCAGCTCGCCGGGGCGGCCTTTTTCTTCCAGCAGATAAATCTGGTCGGCCAGGGGGTGGCGCTGGCCGTCGCCGACGGCGCTGGCAAATTGGCTGTCGGCATCTTCGCGCGATTTACTGAAGCTAAAGCCCTCGGGCATGGGGGTGGCCAGGGCTTCGCCGGTGTTGGGGTCCACAGCGGCATCGTGGGTTTTGTATTCCCAGCGGCAGGCGTTGGTGCAAGTGCCCTGATTGGGGTCACGGCGGTTGAAGTAGCCCGACAGCAGGCAGCGCCCAGAGTAGGCAATGCACAACGCGCCGTGAACGAATACTTCCAGCTCCATATCGGGGCATTCCTGGCGGATTTTTTCAATCTCGTCCAGGCTCAATTCACGCGAGAGAATGATGCGCGACACGCCCATTTTTTGCCAGAACTTGACAGTGGCGTAGTTGGTGGTGTTGGCCTGCACCGAGAGGTGGATTTCCGTCTCTGGCCACTTTTCTTTGACCATGGCAATCAGGCCAGGGTCGGCCATGATGAAAGCATCAGGCTTGCAGGCAATCACCGGCTCAATGTCGCGCAGATAGGTGCGCACCTTGTCGTTATGGGCAATCAGATTACTGGTGACGAAGAATTTTTTGCCGCGTG
>CAZMMM010000238.1:0-2929 GCA_964567385.1 uncultured Comamonas sp. | reverse complement strand
GGGCTTCTTCAATGCCCTGGGCGATTTGCTCCAGGCGAAACTCGTTGTTGCGCGCGCGCAAGCTGTAGCGCGGCTGGCCGGCGTAGATGGCATCCGCGCCAAAGTCGTAGGCGGCACGCATTTTGTCTAGCGAGCCAGCGGGAAGCAGCAGTTCAGGGGCTTTCATGCGGTGTGGAGGCAGTGTGCCGTGTGTTCAAAGGGGGCGATTGTCCGAGATAAGCGCCAAGCCTAGGGCGTGGGCAGGCTTAAACGCTGCTCCCCCGTAGGGGTGCTGACCCGCACTTCACGGGCAGTAATGGCGGTAATTTCCAGGCCTTGGGCCAAGCGCTCGCCCACCCGCAGGGCACGTGGGGCCTGCTGGCCTTGCTGCAGCAGCGCATGAGAAGCTTGCGCCGCGCTGGCATGAACAATACCCAGCAACCGCCAGCCCTGCAGCTGCTCAGTGGCAGGCGCTGCTGCACTGGGCGCGGGTTGGGCGGAGGCAACCGCACCACCGGCCTGCAAAGCCAGCAAGACCTCGGGCAGCGCATAATTTGCGCCTGCACCCTGGGGCAGCTGCGCTACATTGGGCAGCTGCGCACTGGGGCGGCCCAGCCACAAGGCCGTGGCCAAAGCCGCAGCGCCAGCCCACAGCAGAAAACTCCATACACGGTACATTTGCAGCCTTTCCTTATTACTGACTTTTTAGATTCATGTTGACCCACACCTGCTCCCTCCACGACTTCCCCGGCCCGTCCCGCCTTCGTGCGCAGCTTCAGCGCGGTTTTACGCTGTTGGAGCTGATGATTGTGGTGGTGATTATTGGCGTTTTGGGCGCGCTGATTGTGCCCAGCCTGATGGATCGCCCCAACGAAGCACGCGTCACCGCCGCCAAAACTGATATTGCCAGCATCATGCAGGCGCTCAAGCTCTACAAGCTGGACAACCACCGCTACCCCACGGCAGAGCAGGGCTTGCAAGCCCTGGTGCAGCGCCCGGCCAACGGCCCTGCCCCCGCTAACTGGAAGCCCTACCTGGAAAAACTCCCGCAAGACCCCTGGGGCAACCCCTATCAATACCTCAACCCTGGCGTAAAGGGCGAGGTGGATGTACTGAGCTTTGGCGCGGATGGCCGTAACGGCGGCGAGGGTTTTGATGCCGATATTGGCAGCTGGCAATAAGCCCCATCCACCCCACCAGCCCCGCCAGCACGGCTTTACCCTGCTGGAGCTGATGCTGGTGCTCGCCATTATGGCCATTGCCACCGCTGGGGTCAGTTTGGCGCTGCCCGCCCCGCAGGAGCGGGTACTCGGCCAAGCGGGTGATCGCCTGGCCGCCTGGCTAGAGGTGGCGCGCGCCCACTCCCGCGCTAGCGGCCTGCCCGTGGTGCTGCGCCTGCAAACACCCAGCGCCCCCGGCCAGCCTGCCCTGTTGTGGCAGGGCCTGCCCGCCAGGCAGCAGCTGCCCAGCCATTGGCCAGATGCCGCCATCCAGGCTGCACCTGCTGTGCTGGTGCTGGGGCCAGAGCCCATACTGCCCCCCCAGCAAGTGCACTTGTTCTGGCAAGGCAAACCGGCCTCTGCCCTGGTGGTGGCCAGCAATGGCGCAGCGCCCTTTGCTGTGCAAGCGCCTGCATCGGCCACTGCTCCATGATGGCCAGTCGCCGCCTTACTCTGCTGCCGCGCCCCGCCGCTAAAGCCCTGGGGCTCACCTTGGTGGAGGTGCTGATTGCCCTGGCCATTACCGCCATCACCCTGCTGGCGGCTAGCCAGGCCATTCAGGCCAGCACCCGCGCTGTAGAACGCCAGCGCCAAGTCACCCTGGCGCAGCTATGCGCTGACAATATCCTGGCCGCCCTGCAACTAGGCGGGCGCTACCCCGGCGTAGGGCAAATGCAAAGCAGCTGCCAGCAGCTGGGGCAGGAATTTACCGTAGTGCTGCACACCTCGGCCACGCCCAACCCCAGCTTTCGGCGGGTGCAGGCACAGGTTTTGCAAGATGGGCAATCCATTTTGTCGGTAGCCACCGTGGTGGGGCGGTATTGATGGCCGCCAGCCGCATCCGCCCTATTCAGCGAGTACGCCCCCACGGTTTTACCTTGGTGGAGTTGCTACTGGCGCTGGCGATACTGGCCATCATGGCCAGCATGGCATGGCTGGGTCTGGATGCCCTACTGCGCAGCCGCACCCACGGCCAAGCGCAGGGGCAATGGCAGGCACAGCTGCACGTCGCCCTCAGCCAATGGCAAACCGATTTAGACCAAGCCTTTATGCCCAGCGGCACCGAGCCTATGGGCTGGGATGGCAAGGTATATCGCCTCACCCGCCGGCAAAGTCCAGAACAAGGTAGCGCTGCCTTGGTCGTTGCCTGGGCGGTGCGCTCTGACGGCCAGAGCCAGCAATGGATGCGCTGGCAGTCCCCCCCCTTCACCCGCATGGATGAATGGCAGCAAGCCTGGCAAGCCGCTGCCCACTGGGGGCGCGGCGGCGCTTTGGGCGACAGCCTAGCGCTGCTGCGCGCTGAAGATATGCAAGTGCTGCTGTGGGTGGGCAATGCCTGGGTCAACGCCCAAAGCTCGGCCAGCGCCAGCAGCGAATCCCTAGAGCAGCTCGGGCAAGCCGCCACAGTCCCTGGCCAAGCCCTGCCCCGCCGCCTGCTGCGCCGCTTAAGCCTCGCTGCCCAGCAGCAGCAACCCTTGGGCGTGCGCCTGGAGCTACACAGCAGCCAAGGTGTACTTACCAAAGACTGGGCCAGCGCCCAGGCCCGCCAGCCATGACGATGCAGCCGCCCCAGCCCTCTCCCCCCCGCCCCAAGCAGCGCGGCGCGGCCATCTTGCTGGCCATGGTTACCGTGGCTTTGGTGGCCAGCATCGCCACCGCCAGCATGGCCGAGCTATGGCGCAGCACCGAGGTAGAAGCCGCCGAGCGCCATCGCCAGCAAGCCTTTTGGT
>CAZMMM010000237.1:0-3858 GCA_964567385.1 uncultured Comamonas sp. | reverse complement strand
TATTTCCAAAACCTACGCCACCCCGACGGGGGGATTCCAGGCGCTGCAAGACGTGAGCCTGGACATTGAAGAAGGCGAGTTTTTTGGCCTGCTTGGCCCCAACGGGGCGGGCAAAACGACCCTAATTAGTATTTTGGCGGGCTTGGCGCAACCCAGCAGTGGGCGGGTGCAGGTGCTGGGGCACGATGTGCATGGCGATTTTGCCGCTGCGCGTCAGCGCCTGGGCATCGTGCCGCAGGAGCTGGTGTTTGACCCATTTTTCAATGTGCGTGAGACGCTACGTCTGCAATCGGGCTATTTCGGCATCAAGCATAACGATGCCTGGATTGACGAATTGCTGGAAAGCCTGGGCTTGGCTGACAAGGCCAACGCCAATATGCGCCAGCTCTCGGGCGGGATGAAGCGCCGCGTCATGGTGGCGCAAGCGCTGGTACACAAGCCGCCAGTGATTGTGCTGGACGAGCCGACCGCCGGTGTGGACGTGGAGCTGCGCCAAACGCTGTGGCACTTTGTCAGCCAGCTTAACAAGCAGGGGCATACGGTGATTTTGACCACCCACTACCTCGAAGAGGCGGAGGCGCTGTGCTCCCGCGTGGCCATGCTCAAGCGCGGCCAGGTGGTGAGTTTGGCGCGTATGGAGGATTTGCTGCAGTCGGCCTCTAGCACGGTGTTGCAGTTCAAAACCGATACGGTGCTGCCCAGTGGCTTGGCCGAGCGCGCCCGCGTGACTGGCCGGGTGGTGCAGATTCCTGCCCAGGATGCGGCTGAGGTGGAGCAACTGCTCTCTGCCCTGCGCCAGGCAGGCATTGCCCCGCAGGAGATGGAAATTCGCCGCGCCGAGCTGGAAGACGTGTTCATCGAAGTCATGCAGCAGCAGCAAAAACAAGCGCAGATGGCGCAAGCCTCGCAACAGACAGGAGCTGGCCAATGAACCGCGCAGTCAATACAGTCAATAGTCTGGCAAGCCCTGGCAGCACTAGCCCTAGTAGCCCCAGCGTGGGCACTGTCCCCGGCTGGCACACCCTGCTGTACAAGGAGGTGCAGCGGTTTTGGAAGGTGGCGTTTCAAACCATTGCCGCGCCGGTGCTGACCTCGGTGCTGTATCTGCTGGTGTTTGGTCATGTGCTGGAAGGGCGCATGACGGTATATGACAGCCTGAGCTATACCGCCTTCATCATCCCCGGCTTGGTGATGATGAGCATGTTGCAAAACGCTTTTGCCAACAGCGCCTCCAGCCTGGTGCAGAGCAAAATTATGGGTTCGCTGGTGTTCATTCTGCTAGCGCCGTTGTCGCATTGGGCGTGGTTTGGCGCTTATGTGGGCGCGGCGATTTTGCGTGGGCTGCTGGTGGGGTTGGGGGTGTTTATCGTCACCCTGTTCTACAACGTGCCAGCTTTTGCCAGCCCGCTATGGATTGTGGTGTTTGCTGTGCTGGGTAGTGCGCTGATGGGCACGCTGGGCGTATTGGCGGGGCTGTGGGCGGATAAGTTTGACCAGATGGCCGCTTTCCAGAACTTCCTCATCATGCCGATGACGTTTTTGTCTGGCGTGTTCTACTCCATCCATTCGCTGCCGGATTTCTGGCAGACAATCAGCCACTTCAATCCGTTCTTCTACATGATTGACGGTTTTCGCTACGGCTTCTTTGGCCAAAGCGATGTCTCCCCCTGGATGAGTCTGGCCGTGGCGGGCACTGCCTGGCTGCTGGTTAGCGCCCTGGTGCTGCACCTGCTGCGTATTGGCTACAAGATTCGCCATTGATGTTTATTTTTTGAATTTTTGCAAAGTCTGTTCCTACTATGAATGCTGAAGCAATCCGTGCGTTAATTTTGGCCGGTCTGGCCTGCGAGCATATTGAGCTGGAGGGCGATGGCCGCCATTGGTTTGCTGTGATTGTCTCCTCTGCGTTTGAGGGGCAAAACCGCGTGCAGCGCCAGCGCTTGGTCAACGCCACCGTGCAGGCCAAAATGGCCACGGACGAGCTGCACGCCCTGTCCATGAAAACCTACACCCCCGCTGAATGGGCTGAACTGCAAAAGTAAACCAGGTCTGCCCACCTGCGGCTTATCCTGTTTTATCCGCCCATTACTACTTCGTTTGCCATGGATCAATTGCTCATACGCGGTGGCCAAACCCTGCAAGGGGAAGTCATCATCTCAGGCGCAAAAAATGCCGCCTTGCCAGAAATGTGCGCCAGCCTGCTCACCGCCGAGCCAGTGCGCCTGACCAATGTGCCGCGTCTGCACGATGTCGCCACCATGCGCCGTCTGCTCGACCACATGGGCGTGGCCACGCAAACCCACGGCGAGCGCGGCGGTATGAGCTTTCATGCGGCGGACGGTCTGAACCCCGAAGCGCCTTACGAGCTGGTCAAAACCATGCGTGCCTCCGTGCTGGTGCTGGGGCCTTTGCTGGCGCGTTTTGGCCGTGCCAAGGTTTCGCTACCTGGGGGCTGCGCCATTGGCTCGCGCCCGGTGGACCAACATATCAAGGGCTTGCAGGCCATGGGCGCGGAAATTACTGTGGAGCATGGCTATATGCTGGCCAGCCTGCCGCTGGGGCAAAAGCGCTTGAAAGGCGCACGCATCAGCACCGATATGGTGACGGTCACGGGCACGGAAAACTTCCTCATGGCCGCCTGTCTGGCCGAGGGTGAAACCGTGCTGGAAAACGCCGCCATGGAGCCAGAAATCTCTGACCTGGCCGAAATGCTGATTGCCATGGGCGCAAAAATCAGCGGCCACGGCAGCAGCCGCATCGTGATTGAAGGCGTAGAAGCCCTGCACGGCTGCGAGCACCGCGTGGTGGCAGACCGCATTGAGGCTGGCACTTTTCTATGCGCCGTTGCCGCGACTGGCGGCGAAGCCTTTCTGCGTTACGCCCGCGCTGACCACCTGGGCGCAGTGGTCGATAAGCTGGAAGAAGCCGGTGTGCAAGTGCTGGCCGAGGAAGAGGGCATTCGCGTGCGCAGCGAAGGGACGCTGAAAGCGCAGAGCTTTCGCACCAGCGAATACCCCGGTTTTCCTACCGATATGCAAGCGCAGTTTATGGCGCTGAATTTGGTGGCCGAGGGCGCAAGCACCGTCACCGAAACGATTTTTGAAAACCGCTTTATGCACGTCAACGAGCTGCGCCGCCTGGGCGCGGACATCAACACCGAAGGGCGGGTTGCCACGGTGCGCGGTGGCCAGCGCCTGTCGGGCGCAACGGTGATGGCCACTGACCTACGCGCCTCTGCCAGCTTAGTCATTGCTGGCTTGGTAGCGCATGGCCAGACGGTGGTGGAGCGCATCTACCACCTGGACCGTGGCTACGACCGCATGGAAGACAAGCTACGCGCCCTGGGCGCAGATATTGAGCGCATTGCCTGACAACGCGCTCTTTGCGCCCTTTCTGTTTTGCAAGCCCCCAGCCCTCAGCTCCCCTGTTCTCTGACTGATTAGATTGCCGCGTTATGAGCATCACCATCGCCCTGTCCAAGGGCCGCATTTACGACGAAACCCTGGCCGAAGACCCGGAAAAATCGCGCAAGCTGATTTTTCCGACCAACCAGCCCGACGTGCGCGTGGTGCTGGTACGCGCCTCAGACGTGCCGGTGTACGTGCAATACGGCGGCGCAGATGTGGGCGTGGCCGGGCTGGATTCTTTGATTGAGCATGGTGGCCAGGGTCTTTACCTGCCGCTGGACTTGCAGATTGCCCAATGCCGCGTCAGCGTGGCGGTGCGTGAAGGCTTTGACTACCAAGCTGCCGTGCGTCAGGGCGCACGCCTGAAAATCGCCACCAAGTACACCACCATCGCCCGCGAGTTCTTCGCCAAAAAAGGCGTACACGTCGATATGGTGAAGCTCTACGGCAG
>CAZMMM010000236.1:0-3862 GCA_964567385.1 uncultured Comamonas sp. | reverse complement strand
TCCCGTTTGACGTGCAGCCCTTCCGCAAGCACTGCCTGCTCAACGGCCTGGACGACATCGGCCTGACCCTACGCCACAAAGACAAAATCGCCGCCTTCGAGGCCGAGCGCCTGGCTACCAAGCCCTGGCTGGCGCATACCTTGGTGGCTTGATACGAGCTGCTTCTTACTTTTTACTTTTCGCCCCTAAAGGAAACTTCTCTCATGAAAATCGCCATCCTCCCCGGTGACGGCATCGGCACCGAAATCACCGCCCAAGCCGTCAGAGTGCTCAACGCCCTTGACCTGCCATTTGAAATGGAAACCGCCCCCGTTGGCGGAGCAGCTTATGCGGCCTCTGGCCACCCCCTGCCCGAGGCCACGCTGAAACTGGCGCAAGAGGCCGATGCCATCCTGTTTGGCGCAGTGGGCGACTGGCAATACGACAGCCTGGAGCGCCACCTGCGCCCCGAACAAGCCATTTTGGGCTTGCGCAAAGCGCTGGGGCTGTTTGCCAACTTCCGCCCCGCCATCTGCTATGAGCAACTGACGCACGCCTCCAGCCTCAAGCCTGAGCTGGTCGCTGGTCTGGACATCCTCATCATCCGCGAGCTGACGGGCGATATTTACTTTGGTCAACCCCGAGGCCGCCGCACCGCTGCCGACGGCCACTTCCCCGGCGCAGACGAAGCCTTTGACACCATGCGCTACTCCCGCCCTGAGATTGAGCGCATCGCCCGCGTGGCCTTTGAAGCCGCCCGCAAGCGCAACAAAAAAGTCACCAGCGTGGACAAAGCCAACGTGCTGGAAACCTTCCAGTTCTGGCGCGATGTGGTTATTGACGTTCACAAAGACTACCCCGACGTGGAACTGGAACACATGTACGTCGATAACGCCGCCATGCAATTGGTACGCGCCCCCAAAGCGTTTGATGTGGTGGTGACCGGCAATATGTTTGGCGACATCCTCTCGGACGAAGCCGCCATGCTGACTGGTTCCATCGGCATGCTGCCCAGCGCCAGCCTGAACGACAAAAAACAAGGTTTGTACGAACCCAGCCACGGCAGCGCCCCCGACATTGCAGGCAAAGACCTGGCCAACCCCCTGGCCACCATCCTGAGCGCCGCCATGATGTTGCGCTTTAGCCTCGGTCAGGAAGAAGCCGCCAACCGCATCGAAGCCGCCGTGCAGAAAGTGCTGGCGCAAGGTCTGCGCACCCCTGATATTTATAGCGCAGGCACAACCAAAGTCGGTACGGTGCAAATGGGGGATGCAGTGGTAGCGGCGTTGTAAACGTGAGCGCTGCGTAAGCCCATAAAAAAGCCCGGATATGCATATGGTGCATCCGGGCTTTTTTTAAGGCTGTGCGCGCCCTGCGCCCTACAACAAAGTCAGCAACACCACCACAGGCACCACCACTACCGAAAGCATATTGCCCACCAGCACCACATTGGCCACGGTCTGGCTATCGGCGCGGTATTGCTCGCTAAGCAGGTAGTTGAGCACAGCAGGCGGCAGCGCGGCATAAAGCCACAACAGGTGCGCCCAGTCCCCTTGCAGGCCCAGGGCCAGAATAATCAGCCCGGCAGACAGCAGCCCTGCTACCAAATAAAGCGCGTTGATGCGTAGCGCCAGCATTACGCCCGTAAAGCGGCTTTGCGCCATGCGCACGCCCAGGCCAAACAGCATCAGAGGGATACAGACCTGGCCCAGCATCTCTGCGGTCGTGAGGACAAACTCTGGTATCTGCGCCTGATAGGGGGCCAGCAGCAGACCCAGCACCGCCGCCCAGATATTCAAATTACGCAACCAGCCCAGGCTGCCACGGCTGCGGCTAATCAACCACAGGCCCACTGAGAAGTGCAGCGTGTTGGCCAGCACGAACAGCACAATAATGTCGCCCAGCAGCCCTTTGCCATAGGCCAGCATCATCAACGGGATGCCCATATTGCCGGTGTTGCGGAACATGCCCGTCATCAAAAAAGCGGCTGGCTGCATACCACTGCGCCCCGCCAGCGGCCACAGCAGCAAGCCCGGCAGCAGGGCAATGGCCACCCCCGCCAGCACCAGCACCCAGCCACTGGCCCAGTCCACGGGGTGGGTGACCATAACGGAAAAAATCAGCGCCGGGCAAAACAGCTGGACGTTGATGCCGTTGATAAACCCCATATCCGCCGCCTGGGGCTGACGGCGGGCAAACAGATAGCCCGCCCCTGCCACGGCAAAGACGGGGATGATGATGTTCAGCAAAGTCAGCAG
Source organism: uncultured Comamonas sp. (assembly GCA_964567385.1). GTDB lineage: Bacteria > Pseudomonadota > Gammaproteobacteria > Burkholderiales > Burkholderiaceae_C > Comamonas. The sequence goes on along the minus strand of CAZMMM010000236.1, from coordinate 1,625 downwards.
CATAGGTGTGTCTTGATGCCCCAAAAATTGGGAAAAAAACGGCAAATTCTACGTGAGGCCGCTCCCTAGGGCTTTGGGGGCACAGCAAGGGCAAACCAGCCAATCCATACTTTCGCTTACCATGCTTGGCCTATGCACTATCACCGCAGCCACCCCCATCAATAGGGCCAGCAAGGCCGTTTGTAATTTATGAATTCTGTGACGCATGAAATCGCCCAAACCGCCGCCCGTATGGTGGTGGAAGAAGGGCTGGACTGGGGTGCCGCCAAGCGCCGCGCCGTCAAGCAGCTGGGTTTGTCCACGCGCAGCCCCTTACCCAGTAACGAGCAACTGGAAGATGCTGTGCGCGAATACCTCGCGCTGTTTTGTGCCGATACCCAACCCCAAGAACTAGCCGCACTGCGCAGCCTGGCCTTGCAATGGATGCAGCGGCTGGCAGAGTTTCGCCCCCACATCAGCGGGGCGGTGTGGCGTGGCACGGCCACACGCCTGTCTGATATTTACCTGCAATTGTTCTGTGATGACTCCAAATCAACAGAAATTGCCTTGATTGACCAGCAAATACGCTTTGAGGTCAGCAGCGTACCCGGCTTTAACGGTGCGCTGGTGGATGCCCTGAGCATCCACAGCCATTGCCCAGATTTAGGCGAAATGGTGGGCGTGCATTTGCTGGTACATGATTTTGACGAGCTGCGCGGTGCCCTCAAGCCCGATAGCCGTGGCCGTGCTTGGCGGGGTGATGCCGCCGCCTTGCAAGCCGTATTGGCACAGGCGCAGGAGGCAACGCCATGAGCACCCCCGAAACACCGCCCCCTTCACCGCCCCCTTCTTCCCACCAAGCGACTACCCCAGAAAACACAGCGCGCAACCGCCGCCAATGGCTGTGGACTGCTGGCGGCTTGGCCGTGGTTGGCGGGATGGCCGCCCTAGGCTGGCATGGCTTGCGCAACCAGCAAGACAATCAGCAGGCTTTGGATAATTTTTGGGCTTTGGAACTGTCCACCCCTGAAGAGCAGCCAAGCACCATCGCCCTTGCCCAATTCCGTGGGCGGCCTTTGCTGGTGAACTTCTGGGCCACCTGGTGCCCACCCTGCGTGCGTGAGCTGCCCTTGCTCAACGCCCTGGCACAAGAGCAGGCCGCCCAGGCTGCGGGCACAGCGCCAGCTTTACAAGTGCTAGGCATTGCTGCCGACCAAGCGCCCAAAGTACGCCAATGGTTGCAGCGCCAGCCCCTGAGCTACCCCGTTTTGATGGCGGGGCCGGGTGGCATTGGCATCACCCGTAGCCTGGGCAACTTACAGGGGGGGCTGCCCTTCTCCCTGCTATTGGATGCGCGCGGCGCGGTGCTAGAGCGTAGAATAGGCGAGTTTTCCCCAGAGATATTGCAGCGCTGGATAACTACAATTGCCAACCAATAAGCTGCTGATAGGGGCAAATGTCTTCGTGGCAGCCGTGAGCAAACGAAGCGCCTGCTGAAGTTATACAAAAATAACGGGTAAAGAGCGAAGTTGGCCTAATTTAGGCTACATTTGCGCCCTTACTCAGTTTTAGCCATTTTTTGGCCATTGGAGCTTTCATGGATCTGCGTAAACTCAAAACCCTCATCGACCTGGTATCCGAGTCCA
>CAZMMM010000235.1:0-3876 GCA_964567385.1 uncultured Comamonas sp. | reverse complement strand
GCCGCGCCCCGGTGTCCGATAATTGCGCTCCAGCAGGCGCAGGCCTGCGCCCTGGAGCTGTCCGATGCGCGGGTCGATGTCATGGGCTATGCCTGCCTGGTGGCCATCATGAGCATGGGCCTGGGCTACCACCGCGCCTCAGAAAAGCGTCTGCACCAGTGCACGGTAGATAACGGCGCGCCCACCCCCATTGTGACCAGCGCCGGTGCTTTGGTGGAGGGGCTCAAGGTCATTGGAGCCAAGAAAGTCGCCATCCTGACCCCCTACATGAAGCCGCTGACGCAACTGGTGATTGACTACATCGAGCATGAAGGCATTGAGGTAGTGGACAGCATCTCGCTGGAGATTGCCGACAACCTGGAGGTAGGCAGCCAAGACCCCCGCGCACCCATTGAGATTACGAAAAAGCTCAACACGGCCAATGTTGATGCCATCGTGGCTTCTGCCTGTGTGCAAATGCCTTCTTTGGCCTCCATCCAGGCGATTGAAGAGCGCACGGGTCTGCCGGTGATTTCTTCTTCAGTGGCTACTACCTACTTCATGCTCAAGGAATTGGGGCTGGAGGCTGCTGTGCCGGGTTTTGGGGCGTTGTTCTCGGGGAAGTACTGATGTACTGATTCATAGCGTATAAAGCGCTGCCATAAAAAAACCGCCAGCTTTTTTGTCTGGCGGTTTTTTTGATGGTGCCGGTTGAACTGGCCTCAGGCACCGGTGCGTCCTGAATCTTCGTGCAGCACCTCGTTGAGCTGGTCAACAATAATCGCCCAGGCCGCATCGCTGCGCATTTGCTCGCTCAGGAACTGGCGCTGTGCCTCGTTCCAGAAAGGGGCATCACACAAAGCCACCTCGGCAGGTAGCTGGTGCTGCTGGATAAACTGGGCAATGGCCTCTTCGCTGGCATCCAGGCCAAGTTGCAGAAAAAGATTGGTCATGCGTGGAATGGGGCGTGTGCTCATGGCGGCTCTCCTTGTAGTTGCTGGGTGAATATGCTGCCCATACTACCCTTGCAGGCTAGGGCTTGCAGTCCAGCACTGAGGCTGGCTTTTTTTCAGGATGGCTTTTAATGATTTACGGCATAGGCACTGATATTTGCGACATTCGCCGCATACGCGCCACGTTTGAGCGCCAGGGCGAGCGCTTTGTGCAAAAAATTCTGACTCCGGCAGAGCTGGCCACCTGGCAGCGGCGCAGCCAGCGCTGGCCAGATCGTGGGTTGCGCTACCTGGCCACTCGTTTTTCAGCAAAAGAAGCGTTTAGCAAGGCCGTGGGTTTAGGAATGGTGATGCCCATGACCTGGCGCAATTGCGAAGTGGGCAACCTGCCCAGCGGCCAGCCCACCATCATTACCCACGGCGCTATGCATGACTGGATGGAGCAGCGCCAGCTACGCGCCTGGATTAGCGTGACGGATGAGGTGGATTACGCCGCTAGCTTCTGCGTGGTGGAGCATGTGCCGCCAGCATGATTGCATGCTCGGCAGGCTTGGACACTTTTTATTGCCACACTTGGGTATTGCCGGGGCGCAGGGCTTCGGGGCGCAAACACCAAGCATGGTGTACGCCCAGGCTGCTGTGTGGGGCTTGGTGGGCAAAAAAGCTGGGAATGGCCACCCGTGGCGGGGCATCTTGCTGGCATTCAGCCTGGGCAAAGCTGCAACGCGGGGCAAAGGGGCAGGCTTGGTGCGTCCACTGCGCCAGCGGGGGCACACTGCCCGCAATGGTGAGCAGGGGCTGGCGGCGGCCGGGGCTTTGGCGCAGATTGTCCAGACTGGGGCGCGCCATCAGCAGGGCACGGGTGTAGGGGTGCGCCATGTGGCGAAACAGCGCCTCAGTAGGGCCGCTCTCCACCACCTGGCCGCCGTAGAGCACCAGCATATCGTCAGCGTTTTGCGCAATCACCCCCAGGTCGTGCGAGATCAGTACCAGCGCCATCTGGCGCTCGGCCATCAAGTCGTGCAGCAGGTCGAGGATATGCTGCTGCACCGTCACGTCCAGGGCGGTAGTTGGCTCATCAGCAATCAGCACATCGGGCTGGCAGGCCAGCGCCATAGCGATGGTGATGCGCTGGCGCTGCCCGCCCGAGAACTGGTGCGGATAGTCATGGGCGCGGCTGCGGGCGGCTTGTATGCCGACGCGCTCTAGCAAGGCGATGGCTTGCTCCCAGGCGGCACGCCGCCCCAGCCCGAGGTGCAGGCGCAAAGGCTCGGCCACCTGGCGGCCAATGGGGTGCAGGGGGTTAAGGGCGCTCATCGGGTTTTGAAACACCATAGCCAAGCGGTTACCGCGCAGTTGCTGCCATTGCTTGGGGGTGTTGTCCAGCATTTCCACCGTATTCAGGCGCAGGCTGCCGGTGATGCGGCTACCCGCAGGCTGCAAGCCCATGAGCGAAAGTGCCAGCAAAGTCTTGCCGCTGCCCGACTCGCCAATCACCCCCAGGCTGCTGCCACGGCGCAGCTTGAAGCTGATGTTGTGCAGCGCCGCTAGCGGCGTACTGTCACGCTGCGCACGATCGGGGCGGGGCAGCCACAGGCTGAGTTTGGCGGCATCCAAAACGGTATCGGTGATGGTGGGCAGGGGCAGGGTCATAAAGGCTCGTGAACACGGTTTTATAGGGGCTGCTGCGGCTGCTGTTGGCTATCCAGTGCATCACGCAGGCCATCGCCCAGCAGGTTCAAACCCAGCACGCTGGTGGCAATGGCCAGCCCGGGGGCAATGGCGAGCCAACTGGCTTGGTGCAGCAGGGTTTGCGCCTCACTCAGCATACGCCCCCAAGAAGGTTGGGGTGCTTGCGCCCCCAGGCCGAGGTAGGACAGCGCCGCCTCCGCCAAAATTGCCAAGGCGCATTGCGTACTGGCCTGCACCAGCACCACGCCCAGCATATTGGGCAGGATGTGCTGCCAAGTGATTTGCCAGCGGTTTTTGCCGCAGACCAGCGCAGCCAGCACGTAATCACGCGTCCATAGGCTGCGCCCCACAGCGCGAGACAGGCGGGCAAACACCGGGATGTTGAATAGCGCAATCGCCACGATGGCCCCGTGCAAGCCAGGCCCCCAGGCTGCGGCCAGCATGATGGCGGTAAGCAGGGCAGGAAATGCCAGGCCAAAGTCGCTAACGCGCATCACCAGGCTATCGACCCAGCCTTGGCGGGCGGCAGCCCATAGCCCCAGGCCACAGCCCAGCAGCAAGCCCAGCCCCACGGCCAGCAAGGCCACGCCAACGGCGCTGCGTGTGCCTACCAGCAACTGAGCGGCCACATCGCGGCCATAGGCATCGGTTCCCAGCCAATGCTGGGCGCTGGGGGGCAGCAGGCGGGCGGCCATATCGATGGCCTCTGCCGGATGCGGAGTCCACAGCCAAGAGAGCAAGGCCGCGCCCAACACCAGAGCGCACAGCAGCGCCCCCAGGCGCAGATTCAGGGGCTGCTGACCAAAAGACAACGCGGCAGGCATAGAGGCCGATACAGAAGCCGGCAAAGGGGAAGCGTGATGGTGCATGGCGAAACTTGAAACTCTTTGGCTCTTTAGCTCAATGGGGGTGGCGCTGGGCAATGCGCGGGTCTATCCAGGCGTAGAGCAGGTCGATGCAGAAGTTCACCAGCACCACCAACGCGGCCAGCAGCAATACACCGTTGCGCACCAGTACCAAATCACGATTGGCAATCGCTTGGAACAGCAAACGCCCCAGGCCAGGCAGGTAGAACACGTTCTCCACCACGATAGCGCCGGCCAGCAACTGGGCAAATTGCAGCCCCATCAGCGTTAGTACCGGCAGCATGGCGTTGCGCAGCACATGTCCCCACAAAATGGCGCTGGCTCCCAGCCCCTTGGCGCGGGCGGTGCGGACAAAATCTTCTTGCAGCACCTCCAAAATGGCAGAG
>CAZMMM010000234.1:0-3878 GCA_964567385.1 uncultured Comamonas sp. | reverse complement strand
CAAGGCGATGCAGTTGGTGGTGGCGTTTGACAATCTGGCCCCCGAGGTGTGCGCCCACGTCAGCATTAGCCCCCAGCGCAAGCAGCGTGTTTTGCTGGATAGTGGCGATAGTCTGCTGCGCCAACGCTATGGGGTGGCCCATGCTTTGGGGCATATTGCCTTGCACCACTTGCGCCCGGGGATGGAGCACAGCATTCACGTCTCAGAGTCTTACCATGTAGATTTAAGCCAGCGCTCTGACAACGAGGCGAATGACTTCGCGCTGCGCTTGCTGATGCCAGAGGCACGCTTGCGCCACCAGCTGCACCACTTGAATGAAGAGCGCATCTACACCCTGCCCGATTTGGCGCAGCGGTTTGAGGTAGCACCCATCATGCTCAAACAGCGTATGGCTGACCTGGACTTGAGCTGGCCCAAAACCCTGGCCCAGCAGCTGCGCCCCGAGGTGGTATGGGAAGATGAGCCCGCACTGGGCGCGCCAGAGCCGCCGCAGCCACTGCCCTAAATGGCCACAACGCGATTTTTTCCGGCCCGCTTGGCCTGGTACATGGCTTGGTCTGCGCGGTGCAGGGCCTGCTCATGGCTCTCGCCCTCTTGCACTTGGGTGACCCCAGCGCTGAAGGTAATCAAAATCCGCTCGTTGCCTTCCAGAAAGTAGCGCTTGGTCAGCTCCCGCTGCAAGCGGCGCATAACCTCCACGCCCTGCTCTAAAGAGGTTTGCGGCAAAAGCACCACAAACTCCTCCCCCCCATAGCGTGCCAACTGGTCTTGGCCGCGCATCACTTGGCGCGTGACCTCTACCAGATGTTGCAGGGCGCGGTCCCCGGTGCTGTGGCCCAGGCGGTCATTCAGGGCTTTGAAGTTATCCAGGTCCAGCAAAGCCAGGCACAAGGGCATGTCCAGCAAGGCGGCGCGCTCTGTAGCGCGCTCCATCGCTTCATCCAGGCCTTTGCGGTTCAGCGCTCCGGTTAGTACATCATGGCGGGCCAGTGCGCTGGTGCGTTCCAGCTCCTGGCGTAGCTGGTTGATTTCTTCTTGGGTCGCATCACTGCGCTGGCGCAAGGTTTGCAGCTCTGAGCGCACTTGCTGGTTACTCTCGCTCATCACCCGCGTGGCGGCCATCACGTCTTCCAGCAAGGGCGTTAACTCGTGCAGGCTTTGTACCGTTTGCACCTTGTTGGCATAGTGCTCTAGCTCATCTTGGTAGTGGCTGCTGGAGTTATCCATCTGCGCCAGGCGTTCGATAAAGGCGGCAAGCAGCTCCTTCATATGCGCCTGGGCTTGCAGCAGCTTGTGCTTGGCCTCAGCCTGTTTGAAGATGACCTCCTCTAAGCGGCTTTGCAACTCTTCCAGGCGGCGCAGGCTCAGCGGTGGTGTGGCGACTGCTTGCAGGCTTTCCAGCTGGCCTTGCAACCAAGCATCGTCAATATTCAGGATGGCAATATTCTCTAGCCCCAGCCGTATCAAATGCAGCAACGCCAGCCGGATATCCGACTGGTCTTGCAATAAAAATGACAGGCGAAAGCCAAAATTCTTCAGCAACACCACGGCCTCTGTCAGCTCTACCACCTCTTGGCTGAAGTAAGCCACAAGCCGCTCGAACAGCACCTGGGTATTGGGCTCATCTTCTTGGGCGATAGGGTACAGCTGCTGGGCCAGCAACACAATCTGGCGGGCCAGCTCAGGCGCCACCACTTCGGTGGGCGGGGTGGGCACTGGTGGCTGCTGCGGCGCAGCAGCCACGACTACGGGCAACTGAGCGGCAGGCTTGGGCTCATTGGTCAGCACCCTGTCGCTCAACCCCAGGTTGGCATAGCCCACCCACACGGCTTGCAGTGCAGCCCAGTCCTTATCTGTCACAGCCTTGCGCAGCTGCTGCAGCAGGCGTTGCTGCACTGGCGTTTGGGCCGGCAAGACGTGGATGATGTTTTGCAGCCGGTCTTGCGGGAAGTCCAACGACTTTTTCGGCTGGCCCGCAATCTCGTTATAGAGCACTTGATAGTTCTCAGGCGTGGGCCATAAACGACGTTCAGCCAATAGCTTGATTGTCTCGCGCGCTATCTCTGAAGGGGTTTTACTGGCCATACTGAAAACAATTCGAAATGAAAAAACTGCTGGAATGGCTATTGTGGCAGCTTATCAACGCGCGAAGGTAAGACTTATTGCCCTGCCTGCTCCTGCCCACGCAGCCCTCTACGCTCAGGGGGCGTAGAGGTCATAACTGATCGCCACGGCTTTGCCGCAGCGCAATCTATGCGGCCAATGCCCGCTGGATGATGATTTTCTGCACGTCGCTAGTGCCTTCATAGATTTGGCAAACGCGCACGTCGCGGTAAATGCGCTCTACCGGAAAGTCGTTCACCACGCCATAGCCGCCCAGGGTTTGGATGGCAGCAGAGCACACACGCTCGGCCATTTCACTGGCAAACAGCTTGGCCATGGCAGCTTCCTTCAAGCAGGGCTGACCGGCATCGCGCAGGCTGGCAGCGTGCCAGATGAGCTGGCGGGCGGCCTCAATCTGCGTGGCGCAATCGGCCAGACGAAAGCCCACGGCCTGGTGGTTGAAGATGGGCTGACCAAAGCTCTCGCGCTCTTGGCTGTATTGCAGGGCGCATTCAAAGGCGGCACGTGCCATGCCCACGCTTTGCGCAGCAATGCCGATGCGCCCCCCCTCCAAAGCACCCAAGGCGATTTTGTAGCCCTCGCCCTCTTCACCAATCCGGTTGGCGGCGGGAACGCGGCAGTCTTCCAAATTGATTTGTGCGGTGTCGCTGCTGTGCTGGCCTAGCTTTTCTTCCAGCCGCGCCACTTGGTAGCCGGGGTTATCAGTGGGGACGATAAAGGCGCTCATGCCACGCTTGCCAGCGGCTTTGTCCGTCACGGCAATCACGATGGCCACTTGACCGTTTTGTCCGCTGGTGATGAATTGCTTTACGCCGTTGATGACGTACTCGCCCCCATCCTTGACTGCTGTGGTGCGCAGGGCGGATGCGTCAGAACCAACGTGCGGCTCGGTCAGGCAGAACGCGCCCAGCATTTCGCCACGCGCTAGGGGGGCCAGCCATTGCTGCTTTTGCGCCTCGCTGCCATAGCGCATCAGGATGGCGTTCACGGGGCAGTTGGTCACGCTAATCGCGGTGCTGGTGCCGCCATCGCCTGCGGCAATTTCTTCCAAAACCAGCGCCAGGGTGAGGTAGTCCAGCCCTGCGCCGCCGTATTCCTCAGGCACGCAGATGCCGTAAGCGCCCAAGGCAGCCAAGCCTTGGTGTACGTTTTTGGGGAAGTGGTGGTCTTTGTCCCACTGGGCGGCGTGGGGGGTGATTTCGCTTTGCACAAACTCGCGCACTGCGTCGCGAATCATTTGCTGGTCTTGGCTTAAAAGCATGGGGGGTGTCTCCAAATTTTGAATATAAAAATAGCTGCCAGCGCCTGCTCAGCAAGCGTTGGCAGCTATGGTTTTTAAGTATTTACATCAGCTCAATGGCCATGGCAGTCGCCTCACCCCCGCCAATGCACAGCGTAGCCAAACCTTTTTGCTTGCCTTTGGCTTGCAGGGCATAAATCAACGTAACCAGAATACGCGCACCGCTGGCACCAATGGGGTGACCCAGGGCGCAAGCGCCGCCGTGGACGTTGACCTTGTCGTGCGGCACTTTCAAATCGGCCATCAGCGCCATGGGCACGACGGCGAAGGCTTCGTTGATTTCCCACAGGTCCACGTCGTCCACGCTCCAACCGGCTTTTTTCAGGGCTTTTTCGGTTGCGCCAATGGGGGCGGTGGTGAACCAATCAGGCTCTTGCGCGTGGGTGGCGTGGGAGACGATTTTGGCCAGCGGCTTGCAGCCCAGTTCCTGGGCGGTGGATTGGCGCATCAGCAC
>CAZMMM010000233.1:0-3902 GCA_964567385.1 uncultured Comamonas sp. | reverse complement strand
GCCACCACCAGCAGATAAATCAAAATTAAGCCCACACCGTAGGCCGCACCCATATCGCGGAAGGTCTCGTAGGTGATTTGCCACTCGCCATCCCACTTCAGGGCGTAGCCGCGATAGGCATCGTCGGGCTGGTTGATGAAGTATTCCTCCAGCTTGTCGCCATCGGGGGCAATGATGTTGCCAATGGCGGCACGGGCGGCAAACATGCCGTAGAGCGGGCTATCGACTGCGCCTGCCATATCCGCCACCACCATATTCATGGGCAGCAAATCTTTGTGATAAATGGGCTGCTCGCGCAGGCTGTCGGTGATGGTGACTAGCTCACGAATCGCCACCGTGCCACCTGTGGCCGTGCGTACTGGCAGTTGCAGCAGCGCGTCTAAGCTGCCGTGTTCTTCGGCGGGCAACTGCATCAGCACGGGCGTGGGGTATTTGCTGGCATCACGCAGCCAAGTGGCTTGCTCGCCAGTTAGCCCAGCGTGCAGGGCAGAAACAATCGCCGCCTGCGGCACGCCCATCAGCGCGGCCTTGCGCCTATCGACTAACACCAGCTTACGTGGCGCATCGGCAATCGAAGAATCATCTAAATCCACAATGCCAGTAGTTTCGTGCAGCGCTTGGCGCACGGCCTTGGCGACTTGGCGGCGGCCTTCGGCATCTGGGCCATAAATCTCGGCCACGATGGGCGAGAGTACGGGCGGCCCAGGCGGCACTTCTACCACTTTCACGTTTGCGCCCATTTTTGCGCCTATGGCTTGCAGGGCAGGGCGCTCGCGCATGGCAATCGCGTGGCTTTGCTGCTTGCGTTCGCTCTTATCTTTGAGGTTGACCAGAATGTCGCCCACATGCCCACCTTGGCGCATATCGTATTGGCGCACCAAGCCGTTAAAGTTAATCGGCCCTGCTGTGCCTGCATAGGCTTGGTAGTTAGTCACCTCGGGCACGCTGGCCAGATGCTGGCTGAGTTCGCGCAGCACGGCGGCGGTGTGCTCGGGCGGTGTGCCAGCGGGCATATCAACAACGACTTGGAACTCGCTTTTATTGTCAAAGGGCAGCATTTTGAGCTGCACCAGCCCCAGCACGGGCAGTACTACAGAAAAAGCAATCAAGCCCAGCACGCCCAAACCCAGCAGGCTGCGATTGCGTCCGCCGCTGCGCTCGTGCAGCAGGGGGGCAAATACGCGCTCAAACAGGGGGGCGAGTTTGGCGCTCAGGCCGCTGTGTGTGGGGGCGGCGTTGCTATCTTTCTTATCAGCGCCCTTGTGCTGCTTCATCCACAGCCGCGCCAGCCAAGGCGTGACGGTAAAGGCGATGATTAAAGACAACACCATGCCCATGCTGGCGTTAATCGGAATCGGTGCCATATACGGCCCCATCAGCCCCGAGACAAAGGCCATAGGCAAAAGCGCGGCAATCACCGTAAAGGTGGCCAAGATGGTGGGGCCGCCGACTTCATCGACTGCGCCCGGGATGAGTTGGAACAGGGTTTTTTCTGGGTGCAGCGCTTGATGGCGGTGGATGTTTTCCACGACAACAATCGCGTCATCCACCAAGATGCCAATCGAAAAAATCAAGGCAAACAGCGAAACGCGGTTGAGCGTAAAGCCCCAAGCCCAAGAGGCAAACAAGGTAGCTGCCAGCGTCAAGCCCACTGCCACACCCACAATCACGGCCTCGCGCCTGCCCAGGGCAAAAAACACCAGCGCTACCACGCTGGCGGTGGCAAACAGTAGCTTTTGAATTAGTTTTTGCGCCTTGTCATTGGCGGTTGCGCCGTAGTCGCGGGTTTCGGCAACTTGCACATCGGCAGGGATAACGGTGTTGCGCAGGGTGTCAACGCGCTGCATCACAGCACGGGCGACATCAATGGCGTTTTCGCCCGCTTTTTTTGTGATGGCGATAGTCACAGCGGGGTATTCCATGTTTTTGCCGTCTTGCACTTCGCCATGCCAAACATAGCGGGTGGCGGGCAGAGCGCCATCCATGACGCTGGCTACGTCTTTTAAGAATACGGGCTTGCCTTGGTGTGCGCCGACCACAATCTCGGCCACCTCTTGGGCGTTGGCGAGAAAAGCACCGGCTTCAATCGCCACGGACTGGTTGGCCGAAAGCAACTCCCCCACAGGCAGCCCCATATTGGCCGATTGCAAGGCCATGCGGATGTCGTCCACCGTGATATGGCTGCTGCTCATACGGTTGCTGTCGAGCTGCACCAGCACAGCGCGTCCCATACCGCCTTGCGTGACGACGGTGCGTGTGCCGGGTACGCGTTTGAGTTCGGCTTCCATGCTGTGCGCCACGCGCTCTAGGTCGAATGCGCCGGTTTCGGGGTTTTCGCTAAACAGGGTGAGGGTGACTACCGGAACGTCATCAATCCCCTTGGGGCGGATGATGGGTTCCATCGCCCCCAAACCACGCGGCAGCCAATCGGCGTGGCTGCGTAGGGTGTCGTGCAGACGCACCAAGGCTTCAGAGCGCGGCACACCGACTTGAAACTGCACCGTCAGCGCCGCTACGCCGGGCTGGGAGACGCTCATCACATGCTCCACCCCCTGCATTTGCGAGAGCACTTGCTCGGCAGGGATGGCAATCATTTGCTCCACATCGGCCACTGACGCGCCGGGGAAGGGCACGATGACGTTGGCCATCGTCACGTCAATTTGCGGCTCTTCCTCGCGGGGGGTGACTAAAACGGCAAACAAGCCCAGCAGCAAAGCTAGTAATGCCAGCAACGGGGTGATTTGTGCGCTTTGAAAGGCGGCGGCAATGCGCCCGGAAATACCCATGGGGCTAGAAGAATGACTCATGACTAGCGCACCTTTGCCGCAATCTGCGGCTGCGCCGCAACCAGCTCGCCAGCGCGCAAGCCGCTCAAAATCTCTACCTGCTCACCTTGGCGCTGGCCCAGGCGCACCTGGCGTAGCAGGGGCTGGCCTTGGCTGCCTTGCACATAGATGGCAGTCAGCTCTGCGCGGCGCAGCACGGCAGTGTGGGGAATCCAGATGGGGCTGTTTTGCGCTTGGTCTGACTGGGCTTGGCTTTCAGAGGCTTCAGGGGCTTGCCACCACAAGCGGGCAAACATGCCGGGGCTGACGGACTGGGCCTGCGCCCCCAGCTGGGCGCGTACCGTGACCGTATGGGTGATAGGGTCTGCTGTGGGCAGCACCTCTAGCTGGGCAGCGGCAATGGCTTGGCGCTGCGGGCCAGCAGCACCGGCAATCTCTACCTCAATGGCTTGCCCGGCCTGAATGCGTTGGCGTATCTGCGCTGCCTGGGCTTGCGAGACCTGGGCGCTAACGCGCTGTGCCTGCGGGTCATACAGGCTAACTAGGGGTTTGCCGGGCATGGCCATATCGCCCAGATTGGCGGGCACGCTGGCAACGATGCCGTCAAACGGTGCGGCAATGGTGTGCAAGCCAGATTGGGTGTTGGCCACCCCTGCCTGGGCTTGCAGCGCCTGCACCTGGGCTTGGCTAGCACGCCACTGGGCCTGGGCGTTGTCTAGTGCAGCTTGGCTGATGTAACGCTTGGCAAACAGCTGTTTTTGGCGCTCGTATTCTTTGCTGGCTACGGCTAGTTGCGCTTGTGCTGCCGCTACTTGCGCGGCGCTGGCGGCGGCGCCTTGGCTGGCCATGCGGCTATCAATGCGCAGCAGCACTTGCCCGGCCTTTACCTGGTCGCCCGCCTTCACCTGAAGGGCGGTAATCGCACCTGCTACCTGGGCAGAGAGCATGGTGTCGCGCACGGCCTCCACCTTGCCGTCCTGGTTGCGCCAACTGCCTTCGGTGGCAGGTGCAGCGGTAAAGTAATCCAGCCCGATGCTGCCAGTGGATTGAGGGTCAGCAGCGAGGGCGCTGGCGCTGAGCGTCCAGCCTGCCAGGGCGGGGAGTAGCCAATGTAAA
>CAZMMM010000232.1:0-3909 GCA_964567385.1 uncultured Comamonas sp. | reverse complement strand
GCACACCCGCGCGGATGGAGGCTTCAATATCCTGGGCGAGGATTTCGTAGCGTTGCATACCACTGCCTTACGGGGCTTGCATATCCACCCAAGCAGGCAAGGGCTGCTGCCCCGCTACTGGCAAGCTACGCGCTAGCAGAACTGCGCGGGCGGTGGCTATGGCTACGGCTTCTGCGGCCAGGGTGAACAAGCGCATCAAGCCTATGTTGCCGTCTGCTTGGCCGGTGGCCAGGGCAAACAAGGTGTCGCCATCGCTCATGGTGTGCACGGGGTTGATGGCGCGGGCCAGGCCGTCATGCCCTACGGTGGCCAGGCGCTGGGCTTGGGCTTTGCTGAGGCGGGCATCGGTGGCGATAACGCCAATGGTGGTGTTGCTGCCCGCCAGCAGGGGGTGGGGGCTTTCTCCAGCCAAGAGGGCATCGCGAGCGCCATACAGTTGTCGGCCATCTACGCTGCGGCTGCCTGCCAGCAAAGTGCCGTTATGGGGGTGATAGACATCGCCCACGGCATTGCAGGCAATCAGGGCGGCCACCGTCACCCCCTCTACCGTAAAGCTGGCCGTGCCTATGCCGCCTTGCATGGCGCGCTCCAGGCCAAACATCTTGCCCACCAATGCCCCTGCGCCTGCACCAACGCTGCCTTCCTGCGGGCGTTGCCAGGGCTGGGCGGCTTGGCAGGCGGCATAACCAGCGGCGGCATCGGGGCGGATGCGGGCATCACCCACGGGCAAATCAAACAGCACGGCGGCGGGAACCAGGGGGATACGCGCCACGCCTACGTTCAAGCCCGCGCCCTGCTCTTCCAGCCAGCGCATACAGCCGCTGGCAGCGTCCAACCCCCAGGCGCTGCCGCCCGCCAGGGTAATGCAATGTACTTGCTGCACCAGGTTGCTGGGGTGCAGTAAATCCGTCTCGCGGGTGCCGGGGGCTGCGCCGCGTACATCGACACCGGCAACCGCGCCCTCGGGGCAGAGCACTACGGTGCAGCCGGTAGGCCGCTGGCTGTGGGTAAAGTGCCCGACGGATAGCCCCTGCACTAGGGCGATATGGCCGCTGTGGGCGAGCAGGTGTTGGGGCATGCTGTCTCCTGTTTAATGCTTTGGACGCTGCGAATCAGTCCTGCGGTCTGAAGCCGATGATGAGGTCGTTGGGCACACGGCCATCCACATCGCGCGGCAAGGTTTGGGTTTTATGCAGAGCGCGTACTACCGCCTGATCCCAGGCGCTATTGCCGCTGGACTTGAACAGTTGCACGCTGGTAATGGTGCCATCAGGGGCGGCGCGCACCCGTACCTCGGCACGTGGGTTGCCGCTGACCAAATCCGGATACACGATGTTGGGCTTGACCTTGGCCGCTACACGTGCGCCATAGCCTGCTGAGGGGCCTGCCGTGCCAGCACCTGTGCCCCGCCCACCATTGGGGCCGCTGCTCTGCGCTGCGCTGCCTGTGCCGCCCGAGCCTGCCATAGCGGCCATGTTGCGGATATTGGCCTCGCGGCGGGCGGCGGCCTCTTTGGCTTCTTGCGCGGCTTTGGCCTTGGCGGCAGCGGCGGCCTTGGCATCTGCGGCAGCTTTGGCTTCAGCGGCTTTTTTAGCGGCAGCGTCTTTAGCGCGTTTTTCGTCTTCGGCTTTTTTCTTGGCGGCTTCTTCGGCAGCTTTCTTTTTGGCTTCGGCTTCTTCGGCAGCTTTTTTCTTTGCTGCGTCTTCAGCCGCTTTCTTTTTCGCGGCTTCTTCGTCGGCCTTTTTCTTGGCGGCTAAATCAGCCTGGCGTTGCTGCTCTTGCTTGCGCTTGTCTTCGGCAGCTTTTTTCTCAGCCTCCTGGCGCTTGCGCTCTTCTTCGCGCTTTTTCTCGGCGGCTAGCTCGGCTTTGCGCTGCTCTTCCTGTTTTTTCTGCTGCTCCAGGGCCAGCTCGGCATCGCGCTGGGCTTGTAGCTCGGCGGCGCTGGGCTTGGGTGGCTCAGGCGCGGGCTTGGGCGGCGGCAGGGGTTCAGGCTTGGGCAGCGGTTTGGGCGGCGGCGGTGGTGGCGGCTCTGGCGCAGGGGTGACGACCTTGGGCGGGCTGACGGCTGGGGCGGCCTGCACAAATTCGTCAGACCACAGCTCGGCCTCTACCGCTTCTTCAGAGGCGGTGCGCGGCGGTGTGACCTTCCACATGAATGCGCCCACCAATACCGCATGGGCCAGCAAGGCCAGCACCCAGCTACGCAGGCGCTGGCGGGGCTTGGGCGGGAAGAAGGGGTCACGTTCCAGATAGGAAGGCATAGGGACAGGGACTCACTCTCAACAAGACAGCTGCTGGGGAGGCAACGTCTTCATATCATTTGGCGGCGGATTTCACGCCCAGAGCCACACGCTTGACCCCGGCACGCTGCAATTCGCCCATGGCTTGCACCACGGTTTCATAGGGCAGGCTTTTTTCAGCCTGAATCATCACGGCGCTGTCTTCGGGCTGGTTGGCCTGCCAGCTGGCGGCGGCAGCGCCTAGTTCCTCTAGGCTAAGTGCCTGCTCACCCTGGGGGGTTTTCAGGCGCAGCTGACCATCTTTGTCCAGCAGCACGTGGGCAATATGCTTGGTGGCGGGCTTGGTGGACTTGCCCGCACTGGGCACATTGATGCCGCCGGGGGTCAGCATGGGGGCGGTGACCATAAAAATAATCAGCAGCACCAGCATCACGTCAATAAAGGGCACCATATTGATTTCATTGACGGTGCGGCGACGGCGGTTGCTGCGCAGGCTATCGGACATGCTTGGGCTTCCTTCTAGGCTAGGCCACGCTTAATGGCCCGAGGCCGTGGCCCGTGCCCCAGCGGCTGCCGCTGCTGCCCCTGGGCCGCTGACGTTGCGCTGCAAGATGTTGGAGAACTCTTCCACAAAGGTTTCCTGCATATTGGCCAGGCGGTCAATCTGGTGGGTGTAGCGGTTGTAAGCAGTCACTGCGGGAATGGCGGCAAACAGGCCCATCGCGGTAGCCACCAGCGCCTCGGCAATACCGGGGGCCACGGTGGCCAGGGTAATTTGCTCCATATTGGCAAAGCCGGTGAAGGCGTGCATTACCCCCCACACCGTGCCAAACAGCCCCACATAGGGCGAGACGGAGCCGACTGTGCCCAGAAAAGGCAGGCCGTTTTCCAGCACATCCATTTCGCGCTGGAAGCTGGCGCGCATGGCGCGGCGGGTGCCGTCCATCAGGGTTTGAGCCTCGGTGATATGGCGCTCGCGCAGCTTGCGGTATTCACGCATGCCGCTGGCGAAGATGCGCTCCATAGGGCCGCCGTATTTGGCGTTTTGGGTGGCGCTGGTGTAGAGGTCGTTCAGGCTGTTGCCAGACCAGAAGTTTTCATCAAACTCCTCGTTTTGCTGGCGGGCGCGTTTCAAGGCCACTGATTTTCTGAAAATCATGGCCCAGCTGGCCACCGAGGCCAGCACCAGCAGCAGCATGACCAGCTGCACCACCCAGCTGGCTTGCAGCACCAAATGCAAAATCGACATGTCTTGCGCGGCGTTCATGATAGTTTTTCCAATACAACAGAAGGAATACGACAGGGGCGCATGCTATCAGCATCTACCCAGCCGATTCGGATTTGCCCCTCACACAATAGTTCAGTCGGGCTGCCATCTTCAGCCTGCCGCCAGGCCTGCTGGCCAATGGTGATGCTGGCCCGCCCAGCCTGAACCACCTGGGCGCTAACGCTGAGTAAATCATCCAGCCGCGCTGGCTGGCGGTAGTGCAGTTGGCTGTGAGTGACAACAAACATGCCGCCCACACTGTCGCGCAGTTGCTGCTGGCCAATGCCCAGGCTGCGCAGCCATTCGGTACGCGCCCGCTCAAAAAATTTCAGGTAGTTGGCGTAGAAGACGATGCCACCGGCATCGGTATCTTCCCAGTACACGCGGATTGGAAACGTAAAC
>CAZMMM010000231.1:0-3934 GCA_964567385.1 uncultured Comamonas sp. | reverse complement strand
CACGGCGGCCATGCGCCAGGCAGGTGGTGTGGATGTTGCGCATGATGTGGTGCAGACGCTCATCGACTTGCTCTGCCGTCCAGAACAGGCGCTGGGCGTTCTGGCTCATTTCCAAGCCCGAGGTGGCCACACCGCCGGCATTGCTGGCCTTGCCGGGGGCATAAAGCACGCCGGCTTCTTCAAAGGCTTTGGCCGCTTCGTTGGTGCAGGGCATGTTCGCCCCCTCGGCCACGCAGCGCAGGCCGTTGGCAATCAGGGTCTGGGCATCGGCCTCATGCAGTTCGTTTTGCGTGGCGCAGGGCAGCGCGATGTCGGTGGGAATATGCCAAGGCGTTTTTCCAGCCAGGAACTGCGCCCCCACCTGCGCGGCAAAGTCGCTGGCGCGGCCATAGCGCTCGTTCTTGATGTCCATCAGGATGGCCAGTTTTTCAGGCGTGAAGCCATCAGGGTCATACACCGTGCCGCCGCTGTCTGAGACGGTGAGCACCTTTGCGCCCAGTTGCAGGGCTTTCTCCACCGCGTATTGCGCCACATTGCCCGCGCCGGAGATGCTCACCCGCATCCCCTCCAGCCCCAAGCTGCGCGTGGCCAGCATTTCCTGGGCGAAGTAAGTGGTTCCGTAGCCCGTGGCCTCGGGGCGCATGAGGGAGCCGCCATAGGCCAGCCCCTTGCCGGTAAAGGTGCAGGCGGCGCTGTTGGTGAGCTTTTTGTGCATTCCGGCGATAAAGCCAATTTCGCGCCCGCCTACGCCAATATCGCCTGCAGGCACATCGGTATCAGGGCCGACATGGCGAAATAGCTCGCTGGCAAATGCCTGGCAAAAGCGCATCACCTCGCCCTGGCTTTTGCCCTTGGGGTCAAAGTCTGAACCGCCCTTGGCCCCGCCCATGGGCAGGCCGGTGAGGGCGTTTTTCAGGGTTTGCTCAAAGGCCAGAAACTTCAGCACCGAGGGCGTGACCGAGGGGTGAAAGCGCAGCCCGCCCTTGTACGGGCCAATACCCATGCTGTGCTGCACGCGCCAGCCTCGGTTGACGCGCACCTGCCCCTGGTCGTCATGCCAGCAGACGCGAAATTGCACTACCCGCTCTGGCTCCACCAGGCGCTCTAGCAAACCATCTTGGGCGTAGCGGGGGTTTTGCTGCACAAAAGGCCACAGGCTTTCCATGACCTCGCTGACGGCTTGCAGAAATTCCGGTTGCCCAGGGTTGCGGCTGGCCAGGGCTTGTAGAAACTGGTTGAAAGAGGCGTAGTGCATGGCAGCGTGCTTTCAAAAAATCAGGGGTGAACAGATGCAGAGCAGGAGCTGATTATGCAGAAAAAGCATGAATCCATGCTGAATTTAATCAGTCATTTGATACCCCAGAGCCCCCAAGTTTAGGTAAATTTACTTAAATAGAAACGCAAACTATTCTCATTACAATTTGTATTAGCTTATTTCTAATGCATCCTTGGATGAGGTCTGTAGATAAGTGCCATAGCGTGTGCTGGCATCCCTGGCGCGCGTTTTTTTATTTTCATGCAACAGCATTTGCCACACATCAGCGCTTGAGGCGGCATGTGCCTGCTGCTCTGTAACACCAACAACCTGCACCAAGGAACCCTCTTCATGGCTTTGAATCTGCCTGTACAACCCGCAACCGTGCCTTTGCACGCCGTTGCCGGAGCAATTGCCGTACTGCTCTGGACGCTCTCCCCCTTGGAAGCCAGCGCCAATGAAACCGCGTCTGAAAGCACGTCAACCACCACCAAAGCAGGGAAGGCAGCGAGCGAGACAGCGCTAGAGGAACGCACCCTGCCCCAGGTCAACGTCGAGGCCACGCAACTGCCAGGGCAGACGGAAAACTCCGGCTCCTACACACCAGCGGCCGTCACCGTGGGCGGCAAAGTCGAGCAATCGCTGCGCGAAGTGCCGCGCTCCATCTCCACCATTACCCGCACGCAGATCGAAGACCAAGGCATGACCACCTTGGAAGATGCGCTGGAGCAGCTGCCAGGTGTGACCATCAGCCCGGCGGCGATGTGGAGTGGGGCCAGCTACACCACACGCGGCTTCACCATCCAGAATTTCCTGGTGGATGGCAGCATCGTGCGCGAATACGATGCTATGGACAGCTCCGTCAACGGCAGCCTGGGCATGTATGACAGCGTGCAATTGCTACGCGGCCCAGATGCAACCTTCTCCGGCCAGAGCGGCTCCGGCGGCAGCATCAACCTGACGCGCAAGCGCCCACTCAAAACGTTTCAGGCCAAGGCCACTTTGAGCGCTGGCTCTTGGAGCAACTACATGGGCGAGGCCGACATCAGCAGCCCCCTGAACGCCAGCGGCACTGTGCGCGGTCGGATAGTGGCCTCGTACAACGATAAAGAGGAATTCTGGGACAACGCCCAAAGCAAACGCTCGCTGTTCTATGGCGTGGTGGATGTCGATTTGGCCCCGCGCAGCACCTTGACCGCAGGTGCCAGCAAGAACCGCCAGTGGGGCACGGGCGGTACCGACGCGCCCGGCCTGCCGCGCTACACCAATGGCGACCCGCTGCCGCTGTCGCGCAGCACCGGCACGTCGGCCCATGACCACCGCAATACTGATACAGAGACCTACTTTGCAACGCTCAATCACCAGTTAGAGAACAACTGGAAGCTCAAACTGGGCATGGCACGCACGGAAAACTTTACCGACCTGCGCTTCTCGCGCTTTAACGGTGCTGTCAAGCCCGGCACTACTACAGGTTCATCGCTGATGGTGCGGGCGGGCGAAACCGAAAGCCGCTCCAACAGCCTAGACTTCAACCTCAGTGGTGACTTCAACTGGCTGAACCGACAACACAGCTTTGTAGTGGGCGGTGATTACATCAATACCCACCGCTCGGACAACCGGGGGCCGCAGAACTTCATCCTCCCAAACGGCAAGACAGGCAACTTACCCGTGGACTGGGCCAACTGGGACCCCAGCATTGCGTATGAACTGACCCCGCACCAAATCAACCAGGCTTGGATGGCGCGCAGCGTCTCCCAAGGGTTATACGGTTATGGCAAGCTCCAGATTTACGGAGCATCACGAAAGACAGCCCAATCAAACCGTCCAGAAATCCACAGGCACCTTCTCTCCCTACACCGCGCTGATGGTGGACATCAACCCGCAGTGGACGGCCTACTTCAGCATGGCACGAGGCATCCGTGATCAAAGTAACTACTACACACCGGCCTATAAGCCGATGGACGAGGTCAAGACCCGCAGCTACGAGCTGGGCCTGAAGGGCGAATTGATGGATGGGCGCTTGAACACCAACATCACGCTCTACGACATGAAGCGCAGCAATGCGGCTGTTCGGCTATTTACCGACCCCGACTTCGACGAGGAAGGCCGCCTTTGCTGCTATGTGGGGGCCGACCAGCAAAAATCGCGCGGGGTGGAAATCGACGTGAGCGGTGCCATCACGCCCAACTGGCAAGTCAACGCGGGCTACACCTACGACAGCAACAAGTCTGAACATGGTTCGACTATTGGTGAGCGTTACACCACCTATACGCCGCGTCACAAGCTGAACCTGTGGACCAGCTACCGCCTGAGCGGCGCGGCCAAGGGCTGGCGCATCGGCGGTGGTGTCAGGATGCAGTCCAAGGCCTTCGAGAGCGGCACAGTCAACACCTGGAACGAAGCCACGCAGGACTATTCCGGCCCCGCCTTGGCGTATGACTTCTTCTCCTCAGGCCGCGCCATCTACAACGTGTTTGGCTCCTACCAGTTCAACCCCAACTGGAATCTGGCGCTGAACGTGGACAACCTGTTCGACAAAAAATACTTCGCAGCGGTTGGCTCCACGGCAACCGGCAACGTCTATGGCACACCACGCAGCTTCCACGTAACCCTGCGCGGCACGTTCTAAGCATTTTTTATTCAGCAACCCATGCCCGCGCCCCAACTTACCTTCTGGGG
>CAZMMM010000230.1:0-3969 GCA_964567385.1 uncultured Comamonas sp. | reverse complement strand
CCGTCTTCGTCGGTGAGTTGCAGGGCAAAGCCGTCTGCGGTTTCAGCCAGCTCTGCCCACAGGTTGATGCGGCGGTCGCTGGATTTTTTCTCTAACGTGCGAATCCAGTGCATATCGCGGTTGCGGTTGATTTCCAGCCCCTTGCGCAAGTCCTTAAAGCTGGTAATCGGGTCTTTGGGAAAGACGCGCCAAATGCCTTTTTTTGCGTGGACGCATTCAGCGCGGTTGATATGCACGCCCACCAGGTTTTTTTGCAGGTCGTAGTAGCACAGGCCGTCGCCGTTGTGCAGTTGGGTGGTTTTGTCGCTGACTTCCAGCTCAAACCACTTGTCGCCTGCGGGCCCGATCTGCGTCACCCAGCCGATGGCGCGGCCCGGCGTTTTGGGTGTATCAAAGGCGCCGATGTCGATCTGGCGGCCCTGCACGAAGTAGTCGGTAAATTCGCGGTTGAAGTTTTGGTCCGGGTCGGGCGTGAAGCTGAAGGTGGTGCGCCCCTAGGCGGCGCGGGTGAATTCGCCTTCTTCGACGATTTCGTCCAGCAGCTTGCGGTAATGGGCGGTGATGTTCTTCACATAGCCCATGTCTTTGTAGCGCCCTTCGATTTTGAAGCTGCGCACCCCCGCATCAATCAACGCCCGCAGGTTGTCGCTTTGGTTGTTGTCCTTCATCGACAGCACATGTTTCTCATGCGCAATGATGCGGCCTTGGCCGTCCAGCACTTCGTAGGGCAGGCGGCAGGCTTGGTTGCAGTCACCTCGGTTAGCGCTGCGCCCGGTGTGGGCATGGCTGATAAAACACTGGCCGGAATAGGCCACGCACAACGCACCATGCACGAAAAATTCAATCGTGGTACTGGGCTTGAGCACATCGCGGATGGCGGCAATCTGCTGCAAAGTCAGCTCCCGCGCAGGCACGATTTGCGAAAAACCTACGTCCTGCAAAAACCGTGCCTTCTCGGGCGTGCGGATGTCGGTTTGCGTGCTGGCGTGTAGCTGCATGGGCGGCAGGTCAAGCTGCAACAGCCCCATATCTTGGATGATGAAGGCATCCACCCCCGCTTCATACAGTTGCCAGGCCATGCGCCGCGCCGCTTCCAGCTCATCGTCGCGCAAGATGGTGTTGAGCGTGACAAAAATGCGGCTGCCAAAGCGGTGGGCGTGGTGCACCAGGCGCTCTAAATCCTGAATGCTATTGCCCGCACTGGCGCGTGCGCCAAAAGCGGGGCCGCCGATATACACGGCATCGGCACCGTGGTTAACGGCTTCTATGCCGATATCGGCGTTACGGGCGGGGGAGAGCAGCTCAAGCTGGTGGGGCATCACAGTCATAGGGCGCGGATTATCACCGTGCGCTTCAAAGCCTGCTGCACCTTGGATAATCCGCCCCCTATGCAGGACGATAGCCATCACCCTACCACCCATACCGATGCCGGTGCCGGTGCCGATATAGACACCGCCTGGATGCGCCAGGCGCTAGCCCTAGCCGCGCAAGCCGCCGCCGCTGGCGAAGTGCCCGTAGGCGCAGTGGTGGTGAAAGACGGGCAACTGCTGGGCCAAGGCTATAACGCCCCCATTGCCCTGCACGACCCCAGCGCCCATGCAGAAATACAAGCCCTGCGCCAAGCCGCCCAAGCCCTGGGCAATTACCGGCTGGAGGGCTGCACCCTCTACGTCACGCTGGAGCCTTGCACCATGTGCAGCGGGGCACTGCTGGCCGCCCGCCTAGCGCGGGTGGTCTATGGCGCACCTGAGCCTAAAACCGGCGCAGCAGGCTCGGTGCATAACGTGTTTGCCCTGCCCCAGCTCAATGCCCACACCCAGGTGCAAGGCGGGGTGCTGGCGCAGGAATGCAGTGCCTTGCTGCAAGCCTTCTTCCAACAGCGCCGCCAGCAGCAACGCCAGCAAGCCCAGCCGCTGCGGCAAGACGCGCTGCGCACCCCGCCTGCCCGCTTTGCTGACTTTCCGCTATCCGCCCCCAGCCACTATGTGGCCGACTTACCGCCCCTGGCCGGTTTGCGCCTGCATTACCAATACCTGCAAGCCGCGCCAGAGCAGGCAAGCGCCACTCTCCCCGTCACTTCCCCCGCCACCTGGCTGCTATTACATGGCCCGCAGGGTTGGTGCTGGCAAATGCAAGACTTGCTGCTGGCGCTGCACGCCCAAGGGCAATCCGTATTAACCGTAGATTTACCCGGCTGGGGCATGAGTGACAAGCCCAAAAAGCCCGCCACCCACCAGCCCGACTGGCATAGCCAAGTGCTGCAAGCCCTGTGCCATCACCTGGGGCTGGATGAGCACCATGCTTTGGTGCTGGCAGCGGACGATGCCCTCTGGCTGGCGGCGCTGGCTCCCAGCCTGCCCAACTTGCAAGCGCTGTGCTGGCTGCCTGCTGGCCTGGAACAAGCTGGGCAACAAGGGCAACTCAAGGCCGCACAAGCTGCGCCATTTCCAGATGCAGGCCACCGTGCAGGCCCCAAAACTGCTGCCAAATGGTCAACTCCGCCTTTAGCGCAAAGCCCTTTGCCGCTGCTGGATTTACACGCCTGCGCCCAGCCACCCCAAGCGCTAGCCACCCTAGCTATGGAATACTTCGCGGCTTTGCAGCTTCCCTAGCAGGTATTTTGTGAGCGCACCGCACCACCACCATCACCACGACCATCAGCACGAGCACGACCATCACCACCACGATGGCGATTGCGGCTGTGGTCACGAGCACCACCACGGCCCGGCCAGCCGCCATATTTATATTTACGCCCCCTCTGGCGCGGTGCGGGACAAGGCCGCGTTTCGCCGTGGCCTGCGCCGCTTGCAGGCCATGGGGCATACGGTAGAAGTCGATACAGACGCACTCAGTAGCCACCAGCGCTTTGCCGGTGACGATGCCAGCCGCCTGGCCGCCATCCACCGCGCAGCGGCCAGTGGGGCGGATGTGGCGCTAATGGCGCGTGGCGGCTACGGGCTCACGCGGCTGCTGGCAGCGATTGATTACCGCGCCGTTAGCCAGTCGATTGACAACGGGATGCGCTGGATTGGCATGAGTGACTTCACCGCCCTGCAAACCGCCTTGCTGGCGCAAACCGGAGCCATCACCTGGGCAGGCCCCTTGCTCTGCGCGGACTTGGGCGCAAAGGAAGGCGTAGATGAAATTTGCCAAGCCTGCCTGGAAGACCTGCTCTGCGGCCAGGGCGAGGGCGCAGGCTGGCGTATGCCCAAGCTGCGCGGTGCCAGCAGCGCTGCGCCCGAGGATGTGTACATCCCCCAGGGCGCAACCCTTTGGGGCGGCAATCTGGCCGTGCTGGTATCGCTGCTGGGCACGCCCTACTTCCCGCAGATAGAGGGCGGCATCTTGTTTCTGGAAGATGTGGGCGAACACCCCTACCGCATTGAACGCATGTTGACCCAACTGCTACACGCCGGAGTGCTGGCACGCCAGCAAGCGGTGGTGCTGGGGCAGTTCAACGGCTATGAACTCAGCAGCCATGACCGAGGCTTTAAGCTAGCCAGCGTGGTCGATTGGCTGCGCGCCCAACTGCGCTGCCCGGTGCTGACCAATCTGCCCTTTGGCCATGTGCCCACCAAGGTGCTGCTGCCCGTGGGTGCGCCCGTGTCTTTATCTGTAGAAGGGCGGGATGCGCTGATTTACTGGGGGCATGTGGGGTAAAAATGTGTTCTAAGAGGCGCTTTGTGCGCTGGGCTGGCTAGCGCCTTTAATCCAGCTCAAAACCACCTTGCAGAATAAAGTCCCGTAAAAGCTGGTCTGCTTTCACATTCACTTGGTAGGGCTTGACCGCACTGTCCTCACGCACTTCAAAAAACTGCTTCGCTTTTTGCCTATCCAGGCTGGCTTTCAAGGCATCAAAGCGGCCATAGTCATTGATGTTGGCAGGTGTTATGCGAGTATTCATAAAGCCGCTTAATAGTTCTTCATCTACACCCAAATATTTCACGATGGCTTTTACCTGCTGCTGGC
>CAZMMM010000229.1:0-3970 GCA_964567385.1 uncultured Comamonas sp. | reverse complement strand
ACGGTGAGGATGCGCTTGGGGGCTTTGGGGTCAGCCTCAATCGCAGCGCGGATGCGGCCCATGTGAACGTCAATACTGCGGTCAAAGGCTTCCAGCTCCCGCCCACGCACGGCCTCCATGATTTGGTCGCGGGTCAGGACGCGCCCCGCCCGCTCGGCCAAGGCTACCAACAGGTCAAACTGGTAGCTGGTGATGTCCGCCACTTCGCCTGCCACCGTTACGCTGCGGGCATCGCGGTCAATCTCTAGGCTGCCAAAGCGCAGCAGGGGCTGGGCGGGGGCAATGGTGCTGGCGCTGCTGGCCGCATCCCCCCGCCCTTGGCGGCGCAAAATGGCGCGAATGCGTGCCAGCAGTTCACGCGGCTCAAAGGGCTTGGGCAGGTAGTCGTCTGCGCCAATTTCCAGGCCAACGACGCGATCCATGGGGTCGCCCTTGGCGGTGAGCATAAGCACGGGTAACTGCCCCGCTGCTCCGGGCAGGCTGCGCAGGCGGCGGCAGACTTCCAGCCCATCCAGGTCGGGCAGCATCAAATCCAGAATTACCAAATCCGGCAGACCCGGCTGACCCGGCAGGCTGGGGCTTTGCAGGGCTTGCAAGCCGCTACGGGCATCCGGGCAGTGGCTGACGCGCAGGCCGTTTTGCCCCAGATAGGCCACCACCATGTCAGCCAGGCGGTGGTCGTCTTCAATCATCAATAACTGGTGGGTGTGCATAGCACAGCAGTGTAGGGCGCGGGGCTGGGGGCTGTTTGTCTGCTGTGTAAAGTTTGGGCTGCTTGTTGGTTAGAGCGCTTGCTGCTGGGGTGCGCCCAGGCGTTCGGACAGGGCGGCAGCACATTGGCGCAGGGCGGCTAGGGTGGTGCTGCCGCTGCTCAAGTCTAGCGAGCCCTCCACACCTACCAAGGCAATGGCCATGGTGATGTCGCCCTTCATATTGAAGACTGGGGCTGCTGCTGCCTCTACCCCACGGGCGTAGTAGCCGCTGGTGGATAGGGCCGCCACCCCTTGCTCGCGCACCTGGGCCAGCATCTGGCGTGCTTGGGCCAGGGTGTGTATGTGGGGCGGGGTTTTGCCGCTTTGCAGCTCGGCCTCTATCAGGGCGTTGGTCTGCCCCTCGGGCAGCCAGGCGGCAAACACTTGGCCACCGGCAGAGCGCAGCAGGCTCAGGGTTACGCCGGTCACAACGTTCACGGTAATGGTGCGGTAGGGCCGCTCCCAGCGCACCACTACGGGGCCGCCATCGCCCCACACCATCAGGGCAACGGTTTCGTTGGTCTGGTCGCGCAGGTCGGTAATGGCTTGCATGCCCAGGCGGATGCGGTCGATGCGGTCTAGTGCCACCAAGCCCAGGTTCAGGGCAAACGGCCCCAGGTCGTAGCGTGAGTTGTGGCGGTCTTGCTCCACCAGGCCAGTGCGAATCAGGCTGACCAGATAACGGTGGGCTTTGGAAGGAGTCATCTCCGCCGCCTGGGCAATGTCCTTGAGCATCATGGCGCGCCGCCCGGCGGCCATAGCCCGCAGAATGCGCATGCCCACTTCCAGCGATTGCACGCCGTGTTTGCCGTCCAGCTCATCTGGGAGGGTGTGAAGGGTGGTCATAAAAAAATCTCCTGCTGGCCTAGTTGGCCTGTTGCTGGCTATAACGCCCCACAGGCTGCAAGGGCCAGCTAATCACCAGCCACAGTACACACAGCACCGCCGTACCGGCAAACACCCCAGTCAAGCCGCTATGGCGCACCAACAAACCACCCACAAAGCCGCCCGTGAACAAGCCCAAGGATTGCAAGGTGTTGTACGCCCCCAGCGCCGCCCCGCGCAGATTGTCGGGCGACATGCGCGAAACCAGGCTGGGTTGGCTGGCCTCCAGCATATTGAAGCCGACAAAAAACAGCAGCAGCAAACCGCCCAGCAGCCACAGCGAAGGCTGGTTGCCCCCCGCCCACGCCACCGCACCCAAGCCGAACTGCACCAGCAGCACCAAGCCAATGGCGGACAGTAAAGCACCGCGCAGTTGCCCTTTGCGCTCCATGGCAAACAAGCGCCCCAGGGCGGCAAAAGACAGCAGCACCGCTGGCAGATACACCTGCCAATGGGCCGCCTTGTCCAGCCCGCCTTGCAGCAACATGCTGGGCACGGCCACCCACATGGCCATTTGCACGGTGTGCAGTACGAATACGCCTGCATTCAGGCGCAGCAGGTCGGGGTGTTGCAGCAGGTCGGCAAAGCGGCCTTGCGCCTCGGTACTGTGGCGCTGTGGCTCATGTGGAACCACCCACAGCACGGCGGCAATGCCCGCCAAAGTCAAGCCCAGGGTGATGTAGAAGATTCCCGACAGCCCCCACCAGCCCGCCAGCAGCGGGCTTAACACCAGCGCCAGCGAGAACATCAGCGCAATGCTGCCGCCAATCATGGCCATGGCCTTGGTGCGCACCGTCTCGCGGGTCAGGTCAGCCAGCAGGGCCGTTACGGCAGCAGATACTGCCCCCGCGCCTTGCAGGGCACGCCCCAGCATCAGCCCCAGCAGGCTATCGGCCAAGGCGGCCACCAAGCTGCCCAAGGCAAACACCAGCAAGCCCGCGACGATGATTTTTTTGCGCCCAAAGCGGTCAGAGGCCAAGCCCAGCGGCAGTTGAAACACCGCCTGCGTCAACCCATACAAGCCAAAGGCCAGGCCGACCATGGCCGGGTCATCACCCCCAGCGTAGTGGCGCGCCTCCAGGGCAAACACCGGCAGCACCAGGAATAGCCCCAACATGCGCAGGGCAAAAATCAGCGCCAAGCTACCGCTGGCGCGTAGCTCAGGCTTGGTCATTTTGTGGGCAGCCTGGGCGCTTGAATGGTCAGATGCAGAGGCAGCAGTAGAAGAAGCAGTCACGCGAAAAACATTCCATAAAAACACGAAAAAACGACCCGCGCCGCAGGCCGTTGGTCAGGGCTATTGTGCGGGTAAACCGCTCTATCTGTGCGAAAGCCGGGCTATGTGGCTTGGGGCAGCCACCAGCAGCATCCATACAACTATCCCCCCATCCCCACCACCCGCAACACCTCCTGCCCATAGGCTTGCAATTTCTTGCTACCGATGCCGCTAATGCCTTGCAATTCATCCAAGCTGCGCGGGTTGCGCTGGGCAATAGCGGCCAGGGTGCTGTCGTGGAAGATGACGTAGGCGGGCAGGTCGTGCGCCTTGGCTACTTCCGAGCGCCAGGCTTTCAGGTTGATAAAGCGCACATTGCTATCGGCATCTAACTGGTGCTGGATGGCGGCGTTGTTGCTGGCGCGGCGGGTTTTGCTGCCGCTGCGCCCCTCGCTGGCCAGGCTTTGGCGCAGTTGCACCGTGACTTCGCCCAGCAGCACTGGGCGAGAGGCAGGGGTGAGCACCAGGGTGTCAAACACATGGCCGCTGCTTTCGCTGGTGACTTTGTGCAGCCCCAGCGCCCCAGTGGCCAGCAGTTGGCGCATCACGGCGCGTAGCTGCGCTTCTGAATACTGCGCCCCCAGGCCAAAAGTGGAGATGCGCTCATGCCCGTGCTGCTGCACCTTGTCGGAGGTTTTGCCGCGCAGCACGTCCATGATGTGGCCTGCGCCAAAGCTCAGAGCACTCATCTGATGGACACGGTAAATCGTCGAAAGCAGCTTACGCGCCGCATCTGTGCCATCCCACAGGCTGGGCGGGTGCAGGCAGTTGTCGCAGTTGCCGCAAGGTGGGCTGTCTTCGCCAAAGTAGTGCAGCAGGCGCTGGCGGCGGCAGTCGACGGCTTCGGCCAGCCCCAGCAGGGCTTCGAGCTTGTCGCGCAGCACGGTTTTGAAGGCTTCGCCCGCGTCGCCATCGTCAATCATGCGCCGTTGGTTGACGACATCTTGCAGGCCATAGGCCATCCACGCCTGGGCGGGCAGGCTGTCACGCCCGGCGCGGCCTGTTTCTTGGTAGTAGCTTTCGATGTTTTTGGGCATATCGACGTGCGCCACAAAGC
>CAZMMM010000228.1:0-3971 GCA_964567385.1 uncultured Comamonas sp. | reverse complement strand
TGGAAACTCAATTCACTCATGGGATATAGGAATTAAAGGGGATTGTTCTGATAAGGAAATATATTTTATGAATATGTTGGTTTCAAACAGAAGGAAACATATTTTTGGAACCCACCAAGATGGAAAGGCTCTTACATTCGAACAAATTAATACTTTTTACACTGATAAAGATATTAATGAAGTAATTGGTAGTTTATTGGAAAAAGGATATTTAAGTAAAAAAGATAATAAATACAATCCAGTATGCGGAAATATGTCATTTGAAGTATTTAAATTTCTTGATCCAAATAGTATTTCAATAACTTTAACAGCATCGGATACTCATAAACTTGGTATTTATCATAATGGCCGAATTAGAAGACTAACACCTAGGGAATGTGCACGATTACAAGGTTATCCAGAAAATTACAAATTACATCCGCAAGATAATTATGCTTATAAACAATTAGGTAATGCAGTGAGTGTTCCAGTAATTAAAAAGCTATTCATTGATTTTTTAACAAACAACAAATTTGAAGAATCGCCTTTGCCGTCCTTGGCAAAGGCTCAATAGACAATTGCGGGCTTCTGTACAACAACCGCTTCAACCTGACTCGGCTATGTCACGATTCTTGCTGTCGCTTCGCTCGGCAAGAATCGCGCCATGTACGCCTCGCAGGTTAAGCGAATGTTAGTCCGCAAGACAGGAGTTCGCGAGAACGTGGAACGATTCGTATCACCGCCGATTGACCAATTGGAGAAGCTCCGCCAGCCGCTTACCGAAGGTGAACAAGTCATAGCAAACGCCCGACCGAGAACTGAAGCTGGCGCGCAAGCGCATGAAGGAGGTATGAAATGCCCGACCTGAAATTCAAGCCCGTCCGGCACAATCACAAGGAATTTCTTGCCAAGGCTGCGAAGCGCAGAGGTTTTGTCGAAGAGTACGATGCCCTTGCCGTTGAGTATCAAGTTGCAAATCAAATGCTCAAGGCTCGTGCTCGTGCGGGTCTTACGCAAGATGCCGTGGCCGAACGCATGGGTACGACTAAGAGCGCTATATCGCGCCTTGAGTCAACTGGGAAGCATGCACCCTCGCTCGCAACGCTCAAGAGGTATGCGCAGGCCGTGGGGTGTGAGCTTCAAGTACGCCTGGTTCCCAAAAAGACCGCCTGATGCCCAACCCATCTGCCCTGCAAGCTGCGCTTGCGGGTTCCCTACGTGCTCCGGTCGCCGGTTACTTCAAACTTAGCCCTTATAAAAAATGTAGGCGGTTTAATTTTTACATTCTCTCGTTCAGGCGCGTGGTGACAGCTTTATTGCCGTTGCAAGTCTGCTTCCAGAACCATACGGATATACCGAGCATAAGGTACGCCCTTGGCCTTAGCCTTGGCGCGTATCGCCTCAAGCAAAGCAGCTGGCAGGCGCATGTTCAAGGCGGCCTCTTTTTTAGCCACCTCAAAGCGCATGGGCGTAAACCCCGACAGGTCATATTCCGACAGGTCGGCGGTTTCGACAAATTGCTCGGCTTGCGCATCGCTCTTCAGCGAGGGCAGCGGCTTACCTTTGTAAGTGCTCATAGTGGTCAATCTCCTTCTGGTGCATATAGCGGGCGCTGATCGGGCGCAGCCAAGGCTCACCATCTATTTTGCGCACCATAAATACGATAAACGCATAGCGCCCAGCTACTGTTTTTCCGATTGCTCGCATACGCGGTTCATCGGGATAGGGGTCGGGCAATACGGCAGGCGTACCTAGAAATACTTGCTCGATTTCCTCGCGGGAAAGACCATGCTTACCGCACTTCGGCCAATTCCCATCATCCCAATCAAAGCCTATAAATTTCATACGTAAATTGTAGAGATTTGTCTACACAGCACCAAGCCTCTGCCCTATTTCCCGAGGGTCTGTCAAAGCCCCAGGCGCTGCAATAACTCCGTCATTTCCTGCTGCACCTGGGCCAGACCAAAGGCGCGTACATATTCCAGCGCCACCTGCCCATCCACGTACAGGCGCAGCACCGGCAGACTAAATACTCCGTATTGCGCCCCGGCAGCGGGGTGGCTGTGGCAATCCACGTAAAGCAGTTGCAATTGTGGAAATTGCGCTGCCGCCATCTCCAGCAAGCGCGGCTTGATGCTGTGGCATACGCCGCAATGCGCACCGCCCCATAACACGAGGTACAGGGCGGGGGCAGAGGCGGACAGCTCCTGCTCTGCACCCTGGCTGGGCTGCAATAAGGCGGCCAGTTGCTCTGGGGTGGTGATGGCTTGCCAGTCCATCATGTCGCCAAACGCCCCTGCACCAGGCGCAGTTGGCGGTCGCAACGCGCAGCCAGACTTTCGTCGTGGGTGACGAGGATAAAAGCCGTGCCCTGCTGACGCGCCAGTTGCAGCATCAGGGCAAACACGCTGTCGGCTGTGCTGCGGTCGAGGTTGCCCGTCGGCTCATCGGCCAGCACGCAGGCCGGTTGCGTGACCAAGGCGCGGGCAATGGCGACGCGCTGGCGCTCGCCGCCGGAAAGTTGTGCCGGGCGATGCGTCCCGCGTGCTTCCAGCCCCACGGCGGCCAGAATCTGCTGGGCGGCCTCTCGGGCAGTGGCCAGAGGCTGGCGGCGCATAAACAAGGGCATGGCCACATTGTCCAGCGCGGAAAACTCCGGCAACAGGTGGTGGAATTGATAGACAAAGCCCAGATACTGATTGCGCCACCGCCCCTGCTGGCGGGCATTGGCATTGTGCAAAGACTGGCCTAGCAGCGTAACGCTGCCGCTGCTGGGGCTATCCAGCCCGCCCAGAATGTGCAGCAAGGTGCTTTTGCCTGAGCCGCTCGCGCCCACAATGGCCAGGGTTTCGCCTCGGTGGACGGCAATATCCACGCCTTGCAGCACCTGCACTTGTACTGTGCCGTCGTCAAAACGCTTGCTCAGGCCGCTGGCTTGTAAAACCACTGCGTCTGCCGAGGCAGAAGAAAGCGGATGGGGTTTATTCATAACGCAGCGCCTCCGCTGGGTGAACGCGGCTGGCGCGCCAACTGGGGTAAAGGGTGGCCACAAAAGCCAGCACTAAAGAGATGATGCCAATCGGCACAATGTCGCTGCTTTGCGGCTCGCTGGGCATTTTGCTAATCAGGTAAATGTCTTTGGGTAGAAAGCTCGCGCCCAGCAGGCGCTCAATGGCCGGGACGATGGTATCAATATGAAAGGCCACCCCCAGCCCCAGCGCCAAGCCTAGGAAAGTGCCCACCACGCCCACCAGCGCCCCCTGCACCATAAACACCCCCATGATGGAGGCGGGCGACGCGCCCAAGGTGCGCAAAATGGCAATGTCAGCGCGTTTGTCCGTCACCGTCATCACCAGGGTAGAAACCAGGTTAAAGGCCGCCACCGCCACAATCAAGGTCAGGATGATGAACATCATGCGTTTTTCCACCTGCACGGCGGCAAACCAGGTTTTGTTCTGCTGCGTCCAGTCACGCAAGTAAAGAAATTCCTGCAACTGCGCCGCCAGCTCTTTGGCAACGCGCGGGGCTTGGTGCAAGTCTTTGATTTTTAGGCGCACCCCGGTCGGCCCTTCCAGGCGAAACAGGCGCTGGGCATCTTGGTAATGCAGCATGGCAAGGTTGGCATCGTAGTCATAGTGGCCCGAGTCAAACATGCCCAGCACCCGCATCTGCTTCATGCGTGGCACCACGCCCGCCGGGGTGACTTGGCCGCTGGGGGCCATCAGCGTCACCACATCACCCTCACCCACGCCAAGGTTACGCGCCAGCTCCACGCCAAAGCTGCCGGCCTCCAGGCGCTGCAACACGGCGGCATTGTTGTTGGCTAGCTCAGTCACTTCGCCCTCGTGCGCCGGGTCAATGCCGCGCAGCAGCACGCCCTTCATATCGTCGCCACGCGCCAGCAGTGCTTGGGCGGCCACAAAAGGCGCTGCGCCCAGCACTTCCGGGTGGCGCTTGGCGATGGTTCTCGCGGCGTTCTCGCACGACTCGCG
>CAZMMM010000227.1:0-3996 GCA_964567385.1 uncultured Comamonas sp. | reverse complement strand
CAGGATACTGCCCAGGCGCTGCACCAGCCGCAGGGCTATATCCAGGCGGTGCTGGGCGCTCGCCCGATTCCATCCCCTTCTGCCCCCTCTGCCCCAGCAACCCCCACCCTGTTTGAGGAAGGCAGCGCCACACCATGATGAAAAAGCTCCTCCCCGCGCCGGTGCTGTCGCTGGCCTTGTTTGTGCTGTGGCTGCTGCTCAACCACAGCGTATCGGCTGGCCATATTTTGCTGGGCGCCATTTTGGGCTGGGCGATTCCGCTGGTCACGCTGGGGCTGCGCCCGCTGCCGGTGCGGATGCGCCACCCGTGGAAGGCGCTCAAGCTGGCGCTGCGCGTGATGCACGACACCACGCAATCGAACTTGCAGGTGATGCGCTTTTTGCTCTTCCCCAAAACGCGGCGCTATCCGGCGGATTTTGTGCACATCCCGCTAGAGCTGCGCGACCCCAATGGCCTGGCGGTGCTGGCGATGATTGTCTGCATCACCCCCGGCACGGCCTGGGCGGAAATTTCCCGCGACCGCAGCCTGCTCATGCTGCACGTGCTGGAAGTGGATGATGCCGAGGCGATTGCCCAATACGTCAAAACCTATTACGAGCGCCCCCTGATGGAGATTTTTGAAGCATGAACCCGCTGGACTGGGCACTGCCCGCTGCCACCACCTTGCTGATTGTGGCCATGGGGCTGACGCTGATTCGCCTGCTCAAAGGCCCCAACGCGCAAGACCGCATCGTTGCCCTGGATGGCATGTACCTCAACGGCATGTTGCTGATGCTGGTGCTCAGTATTCGCTACACCTCTGCCGAATACTTTGAGGCCGCCTTGCTCATTGCCCTGTTTGGCTGCGTTGGCACCACCGCCATGGCCAAATTTCTACTGCGCGGCGAGGTGATTGAATAATGCCCGAGCTTGCCCCCACCGCCTTAGAGAACCTGCCCCTGTGGGCGCAATGGGTAATTGCCCTTTGCGTGTTGCTAGGCGCTTGTATTGCCACCCTCGGCTCCTGGGGGCTGGTACGCCTGAAAACCTATTACGAGCGCGTCCACACCCCGGCCATTATTGCCACCCTGGGCAGCTGGCTCATCATGTGGGCCAGCTTGGTGTACTACTCTTTTAACGAGCACACCCTGGCTTGGCACACCTTGCTGATTGCGCTGTTTATTGCCGTCACTGTACCCATTTCCACCATCTTTTTAATGCGGGCTGCCTTGTTTCGTGACCGCCGCCAGGGCAAAGCCGTGCCGCCCAGCGTAAGCCGCACCGTAGTCAATACCCGCCTGCATGAGGCCGATGCCCATCCAGCCAAGCCCGTGGCCGCCAGCAGCCCACTGGAGGTAAAAAGCGCGGTAAACACGGCGGGCGCAGCAGATACCGCCACCACCGCAGAGCCAGCACCGCCACCACCACAACAACCACCAGCGGTTTAGTCAGCACCCCATGACCCAACTTGCCAGCATGGCCGCCATCAGCCTGGGTGCAAGCACCGGGGCGCTGCTACGCTGGCAGTTGGGCTTGTACTGCAACCAGGCGGGCTTGCCCTGGGGCACTTGGCTGGCGAATGCCCTGGGCGGCTACGCCATTGGCTTGGTGCTGGCGCTCTTGCAGGCCATGCCCCAGCTCAGCCCCTTGTGGCGGCTGCTTTTGGTGACGGAGTTTTTGGGTGGATTGACCACCTTTTCCAGCTATAGCGCCGAAGTCTTTACCCTGCTGCAAGAAGGGCGCTGGGTCATGGCCGCTGCCTGGGCGCTGGGGCAGGTACTCACCAGCGTACTGCTGACCGCGTTGGGCTGGATAACGCTGCAAAGCGCCCTAGGCTAGCCCTCTACAATAGGCGGCTTTGTAATTTCGCCTGGATGTGACCATGCCTCCCCCTCCTCTTTACCAGCGCTCTTTGATGGAAGACTTGGCCCCGCTGCGTGGCCCCAAAGATACCCAAGAGCTGCTTGAAAATCCCATGCAAGCCAACTCCTACCGCCTGGCGTTTGCTGATCCTGAGTTCATTGCACGTCGCGAGGCACGCGGCATCCGCTTTCAGCTAGAGCTGCTCAAGCCCGACCTGGACCAAGAGGCCCTGGGCATTGAGCACACCATCGTGGTTTATGGCAGTGCCCGCTTTGTCGATGCCCAGGCCGCCGCCGAACAACTGGCACAGGCACAGGCCAGCGGCGATGCCCAAGCACTTGCCTTGGCCCAGCGCGCCGTACGCAACGCCCAGCGCTACGAGGCCGCCCGCGCCTTTGCCAACTTGGTGGCGCGATACAGCAAAACCAAGCCCCCCAAAGAGCGCGTGTATATCTGCACCGGCGGCGGCCCCGGCATTATGGAAGCGGCCAATCGCGGTGCTTACGACGCGGGCGAGGCCAACGTGGGGCTGAATATCATGCTGCCCCATGAGCAGTCGGGCAACCCCTACATCACGCCGGGCTTGAGCTTCAAGTTCCACTACTTTGCCCTGCGCAAAATGCACTTTTTGATGCGTGCCAAGGCGCTAGTGACCTTCCCCGGCGGCTTTGGCACCATGGACGAGCTGTTTGAGGTGCTCACCCTGGTGCAGACCACCAAAATCAAGCCCGTGCCCATAGTGCTCTACGACTCGGCCTTTTGGAAGAAGCTGTTCAACTTCGAGATGCTGGTGGAAGAAGGCATGATTAGCCCCGAAGACCTCTCCCTCTTCCACTATGCCGACACGCCGCAAGAAGCCTGGGATGTCATCCGCCGCTTCTACCACCTCAACGGCCAAGAGCCTACGGGCAAGCAAAGCAGCGCAGAGCCAGCCTAATGCTCATGCAGGGGCAGGTTCTCCCGCCCCATCAGCCATGGCAGGCGTGAGGCAGCACCCACACCTGCCCCCACCATCCAAAACAGCACAGACACCCCCAGCACCGTACCCAGCGTGCCAAACAGCATGGGCATCAGCACGCTAGAGCCGTTGATAGTCATCATGCGCAAGCCCAGCGCCTGCCCCTGGCGATGCTCTGGGGTAAGCTGGTGCAGCATACTCATCATCATGGGCTGTACCGAGCCTAGAAATACCCCCAGCAGTACGGAGCAAGCCGCCATGCTCCACGCCCCCGGCATCAGCGGGTAGAGGGTAAACAGGGTGCAAGTAGCGACCATAGAAATCAGCACCAACTGCCACTCGCGCAGGTACTCGGCCAGCAAGGGCATCAACACCCGCACCACGGTGGCAGCAATGGCAAAGCCCCCCAAAATCATGCCAATCACCGAGGCCGATAGCCCCCGCTCATGCCCCAAAATGGGCACGACAAAGGTGTGTACATCCCAGCAGGACGACAGCGCCCAGTTGGTCAGCAACAAACGGCGAAAACCCTGGTTTTGCAGCAAATCCCAAGCCGGGCCGGTTTTTGCGCCTTCTGGCGGGGTGGGATTGGGTAGCTCGGCCACGCCACGCACCAAAAGCCAGGCCAGTAAAGGCCAAGTCGCCAATACGCCAAAGGCAATGCGAAAACCCAGCTCACTACCAGCTTGACCACCAGCATGGTCAATCAGCAAGCCCGCCACCAAAGGGCCGATAAAGTTGGAGGCCGCAGGCCCAATCGACAACCAGCTAAACATCTTGCGCAGTTGCACCTTGTTCTGCGCACTGCGCCCCACATGGCGCTGCAAGGCAATCAAGGCCGTGCCAGCGGCAGCGCCACAACTCATGGCGGCTACGCACAGCACCGGGTAAATCGGCCAGATGGCCGCCAGGCTGGCTCCGGTACAAGCGGCTACCACACTGATAGCCAAGGGGCGCTTCAGGCCATGCTTATCCGCAAACCGCCCGGCGGGCAAGGACAGGAAAACCTGGGTCAGAGCAAACAACGCCAGCAACACCCCCACCGCCGCTGCGCTATAGCCTTGGCTCAGTGCCAGCAGCGGCGTAGCCATGCGCAGCCCCGTCATACAGGCATGGATGGTGATTTGCGCCGCCACCAGGCGAAGAACAGACAGCATCATGTAGAAAACTTCATGCAAGCAGAAAAAACAAAACG
>CAZMMM010000226.1:0-3999 GCA_964567385.1 uncultured Comamonas sp. | reverse complement strand
TGTAGCTGCGGTATTTGGAGAGCAGCACGCGGATGTGCATCTTGTAGGACTTGCTTTCCAGATAGCCAAAAAAGCGGCGTATGCCGTACCACGTCTGTTCCCACTTGCCATTCCAGCGTGGTGAGCCTTCCAGCACCCAATCGCGCTGGGCGGCGTTGAGTTTGCTCCAGGGCAGGTCGCGGGGAATGCCCTCGGCCTCAGCATGGCGCATGAGGTCGCTTTGGATTTCTTTCCACGCCGGGGTTTGGATGGCTTTGATAGCGCCGGTGCGCAGGGTGAGCTTTTCGTCAGGAATCACCAGCCCCCAATCCACGCCAATCACGCGGCCAAAGCCTCGGCATTCCTCACAAGCCCCCGCCGCAGAGTTAAAGGAGAACAGCGCAGGCAGCGGCGCGGCGTAGCTGATGCCGCTGTCCGGGCAATGCAGCCCCAGGGCAAATTTCCAGATAGCGGGTTCGCCCTCTTCCAGCAAGGCGGCTACCTGCATCTGCCCCTGGCCGCGCAGCAGCGCTAGCTCAATGGCTTCCATCACCCGTGCTCGCTCCGCCCTGCTCAAGCGAAAGCGGTCGGCCACGACATCCAGCAGTTTGACGGTGCTGGGCTGGGGGCTGGCTTTTTTGCCTTTTTCTGGGGCTGGCGCTGGTTTTTCTACCGTGCGCTCGGCGTGGATTTTGGTAAAGCCGCTGGCCAGCAGCCATTGCTGCACCTCCTCTGCCGTGGTGCTGGCGGGCAGCTCTACCGCAAAGGTGATGACCAGGCGCGGGTCGCCCGCCGCCTCTGCCAATGCCTGCAACTGCTGGTAAATGCTTTGCGCCGTGTCGTGGCGCACGGGCTGGGCGGTCTGCTGGTCAAACAGCGCCCCAGCGCGGGCGAAGAGCAGCTTTAAGTGGTCGTTCAGCTCCGTCATCGTGCCCACGGTGGAGCGGGAGTTGCGCACCGGGTTGGTCTGGTCAATGGCAATTGCCGGGGGCACGCCCTCTACCTTATCCACAGCGGGCTTGTCCATGCGGTCGAGAAACTGGCGGGCGTAGGCGCTAAAGGTTTCCACATAGCGGCGCTGCCCCTCGGCGTACAGCGTGTCAAACACCAGCGAGGATTTGCCCGAACCGCTGGGGCCGGTAACGACGGTCAGCTCCCCGGTGCGCAAATCCACATCCAAGTTTTTCAGATTGTGCTGGCGTGCGCCGTGGATGCGAATCAGACCGGTGGAGGAATCTTGAGAAGACATAGCAAAGGGCAGAAGCGAGGGGGCTGCCATTGTAGGAAGGCGGCTTTGGGCTTGTGCGGTGTCTGTTTAGGCCAGTGGCCAGGCCAATGAGCCAAGCTAACCAAATAAGTCGCTGTGTGTGCCTAGGCGTTTGAAGATGATGATCTCCAGCGCTTTATCTTCAGGGTGTGGGTCAATGCGGTAAATCAGCAAAAAGTCACCGCCCAAATGAATATCACGGTCGCCCGCGTCCCACTCATCGTCTGCAATCAGGCCGTGGTCACTCCACTGCTTGGTCAACACCTGCTGGGCAGTGTGGGCAATCAACAGGCCTCCGACTTCGTTGACCAGCGTCATGTCATACCGCCCGGCTGCGGCCATGCGTTGGTAGTCTTTTTTAAAAGTCTTGGTGTAGGCAATGGTGCGCAACTTGTGCCCTTTTTTGCCCGCCATTAGCTTGCCTCCTTTTCCATCGCTGCCAGCATGGCCTGCACGCTGGTATGGCTGGGGCCACCTGTGCGGGCAATCTCTCGGGCTTCCAAGGTGGCTTGGCGGTTCGCTTGCTTGCGCTGGCGCAGGGCCTGGGCTTGCTCTTGCGTCAAGCGCAAATCAAAGGGAATGCCGTTGTGCAGCACCACGCCTTGTAAAAACATGCGTACAGCGCTGTTCATGTCCAGCCCCAGCGTGGCCAGAATATCGCTGGCGGAAACAAACAGGCTTTCATCTACGGTGGTACGGATTACGCTCATTTTCTGCTCCTTATTGCCAAAAATTAGTCAAATTATGGCGCTTTATGGCTAGAAGCGAGCAAGTTTTACCGCATCCCTTGGGCAATAGCGGCAAAGTTTGTGCGTGCCATCCCCTCTCCACAAACACCAGCGAGGATTTGCCCGAACCGCTGGGGCCGGTAACAACGGTCAGCTCCCCAGTGGGCAAATCCACATCCAGGTTTTTCAGATTGTGCTGGCGTGCGCCGTGGATGCGAATCAGACCGGTGGAGGAATCTTGAGAAGACATAGCAAAGGGCAGAAGCGAGGGGGCTGCCATTGTAGGAAGGCGGCTTTGGGCTTGTGCGGTGTCTGTTTAGGCCAGTGGCCAGGCCAATGAGCCAAGCTAACCAAATAAGTCGCTGTGTGTGCCTAGGCGTTTGAAGATGATGATCTCCAGCGCTTTATCTTCAGGGTGTGGGTCAATGCGGTAAATCAGCAAAAAGTCACCGCCCAAATGAATATCACGGTCGCCCGCGTCCCACTCATCGTCTGCAATCAGGCCGTGGTCACTCCACTGCTTGGTCAACACCTGCTGGGCAGTGTGGGCAATCAACAGGCCTCCGACTTCGTTGACCAGCGTCATGTCATACCGCCCGGCTGCGGCCATGCGTTGGTAGTCTTTTTTAAAAGTCTTGGTGTAGGCAATGGTGCGCAACTTGTGCCCTTTTTTGCCCGCCATTAGCTTGCCTCCTTTTCCATCGCTGCCAGCATGGCCTGCACGCTGGTATGGCTGGGGCCACCTGTGCGGGCAATCTCTCGGGCTTCCAAGGTGGCTTGGCGGTTCGCTTGCTTGCGCTGGCGCAGGGCCTGGGCTTGCTCTTGCGTCAAGCGCAAATCAAAGGGAATGCCGTTGTGCAGCACCACGCCTTGTAAAAACATGCGTACAGCGCTGTTCATGTCCAGCCCCAGCGTGGCCAGAATATCGCTGGCGGAAACAAACAGGCTTTCATCTACGGTGGTACGGATTACGCTCATTTTCTGCTCCTTATTGCCAAAAATTAGTCAAATTATGGCGCTTTATGGCTAGAAGCGAGCAAGTTTTACCGCATCCCTTGGGCAATAGCGGCAAAGTTTGTGCGTGCCATCCCCTCTCCACAAACACCAGCGAGGATTTGCCCGAACCGCTGGGGCCGGTAACAACGGTCAGCTCCCCAGTGGGCAAATCCACATCCAGGTTTTTCAGATTGTGCTGGCGTGCGCCGTGGATGCGAATCAGACCGCTGGAGGATACATATGCTCTATCTATCTCCCCCGCGCCGCTGGCGCACAGCAGCGGCCAGCTCCTTCAGCACAGGCACGGTTTGCGCCATGCTGATGCAGGCATCGGTCAGCGATACGCCGTATTGCAGGGGCTGGCCGGGCTGCATGTCTTGGCGGCCCTCGTTCAGGTGGCTTTCAATCATCACGCCGGTAATGCGCTGCTCACCGGCGGCAATCTGGGCAGCGACATCGGCAGCGACTACGGCCTGGCGCTGGTGCTGCTTGCTGCTGTTGGCGTGGGACAGGTCAATCATCACCTGCGGGCGTAGCTTGGATTTTTCCAGCAGCGCACAGGCGGCTTGTACGTCTTCAGCGCTGTAGTTGGGGGCTTTGCCGCCGCGCAAAATAGCGTGGCAGTCTTGGTTGCCACGGGTTTCAAAGATAGCGGCCTGACCCATCTTGGTCATG
This sequence comes from uncultured Comamonas sp., assembly GCA_964567385.1. Classification (GTDB taxonomy): domain Bacteria; phylum Pseudomonadota; class Gammaproteobacteria; order Burkholderiales; family Burkholderiaceae_C; genus Comamonas. The sequence goes on along the minus strand of CAZMMM010000226.1, from coordinate 354 downwards.
CCCATGAAGGCGTGGGGAGCCTGGGCCGCCACGATGGCATCACAGGCCACTTGCAGGCCGCCGTCCGTACCATTTTTGAAGCCTACGGGGCAGGACAGGCCGCTGGCCAACTGGCGGTGGCTTTGGCTCTCGGTAGTACGCGCACCAATAGCGCCCCAACTCACCAAGTCACTGATGAACTGGGGCGATAGCAAGTCCAGAAACTCTGTGCCCACGGGCATGCCTTGCGCCAGCACATCCAGCAGCAGGCGGCGGGCCAGCTCCAGCCCTTCGTTCATGGCGTAGCTGCCATCACGGTGGGGGTCGTTGATATAGCCCTTCCAGCCCACGGTGGTGCGTGGTTTTTCAAAGTAC
>CAZMMM010000225.1:0-4001 GCA_964567385.1 uncultured Comamonas sp. | reverse complement strand
TTTGGCAAATGGCGTGCAGCAACGGCGGCAGGGGCTGGGCTTGTGGATGTTGACGGGCCAAGTCGCAGAAGAACAGCAACTCCTGCTGGGTTTGGGCCAGTGGCTTTAGCTGGCCCTTGGCCTGTTGGCTTAGCTGCATCAGCAGGCGGGCGGCTAGGCGCTTGGCATATACATCAGCCACCAGCAGCTTGTGGGCCAGAGCATCGAGCCAGGCGCTAGCCAGTCGCCAAATACTGGCCAGGGCGGGGTTTAGCGTATTGCTGGCCAGTTGCAGGCATAGCTGACGCAGGTGGGCAGCATCGTCTGGGGCAGCGCTTTTGACCCAGGCCAGCACACCCTGGTCAAGCCGGGTGCGCAATTGCTCAATGCTGCTGCCGTTCATGGGGGGCAAGAGGGCAGCAGGCAATTGCGCCAGGCTGGCTTGCCCCTGGGGCTGCCACAGGTCTATGGGGTGGGCGCTGTCTTTGCCGCCCAAGCGCTCCAGGGCACGGTAAGACTCGAATAGCTGCTGGTGGCTGGTGGCATGGCTCTCTGCCTCTGCCAGGGTATCTTTTTGCGCCAGCCCATCCAGGTGGCGCAGCAAGTCACCACGTGCCAATTGCAGTAGTTGTACTGTTTTGGCGGCGCTAGCGGCATCGGGCACGGGGCGGGCCAGGGTAGCGGCCATGCTTTGCGCTAGGCGGCTAGGGGCGGCCAGTGCCAACGCTGCCAAAGCCTGGCTGACCTGGCCCAGCAACTCTTTGGCACGGGGGATGCTGGCTTGCGGGTGGGGTGGCAGTAGTTGGCCCAGCTCTTGCAGCATGGCTTGTACGTGGGGCAAGCCCGCCGTGGAGGGGGCTAAAGCGGGAGAGGCAGTGTCAGACATGGCGAAAGGCTAGAGGGGCAAACAAGCCCAAAAAAGCAAACAAAGAAAAATGTGCGGAGTAGGGATGCTCAGGAGCTTTTAGGATAGAGGCATGACCGCCCCTTTTTTACTGAGCACTGAATTGTCCACCCCCCTAGGCCCCATGCTGGCCATTGCCAGCCCGCGTGGCCTGTGCCTATTGGAGTTTATGGGGCAAAAACACCTGGAGCGCGAGATTGCCCAGGTGCGTCAAGCCCGTAGCGCGGTGGAGCAGCCCGGCCACAGCCCCATCCTGGTGCAAGCGGGCGAGCAACTGGCCGCCTATTTTGCGGGGCGCTTGCAGCAATTTAGCCTGCCGCTGGATATGGTGGGCACCGACTTTCAGCAGCGTGTTTGGCATGCGCTGCTGGCCATCCCCTACGGCCAGACCTGGAGCTATGCGCAAGAGGCCGCCTTCATCCAGCAGCCCAGCGCTGTGCGTGCTGTGGCCAATGCCAATGGGCAGAACAAAATCAGCATCATCATTCCCTGCCACCGCGTAATAGGCAGCAATGGCACGCTGACTGGCTACGGCGGCGGCCTGCCGCGCAAAAAAGCCCTGCTGGCTTTAGAGGTGGGGCAGGCTAATTGCTGGGTAGAGAAAATTGCGACATGACATCAAAGTACAGCAAAGAACAGAAAGAAGGGCTGGCACGCTTTTTGGATGCCTTGGCCGCTGCTGCGTTTATTGGTGGCGTAGTTGGCGCAAGCGGCCACAGCCCATTGACCGCTTTGGAAATAGCAGCCCTATTCATTACCTGTCCTATACTGCTGCTTATCTCTTGGAAACTAAGGAGCCCCACATGATTACCGCACTCGTTATTCTGGTTGTTGCTGCAGCGGGTGTGACTTGGTATGTCACCACGCATTGATGCCTCTGTGAATACGGTAGGCCGTACAGCTCCTTGCCAAGCCCCTTCACCGGGGCTTTTTTCATCCCCCTAGCGGCCATCTGAGACAATCGCCGCCACTATGAATCAAGCTGTCTCTACCCCCCCACCTGTTACGCCTGTAACCCCTCCCACTGCCGACCCTGCCCTGCCCGAAGGCTGGCTGCGCATCGAATCCATGGACATGGACGCGCAAGGCGTGGCGCACCGCCCTGATGGCAAGGTCGTCTTTATTGATGGCGCTTTGCCCGGCGAGCTGGTCAGCGCCAAAACCAAGCGCAAAAAAAACAACTGGGAGCAGGCCGAGCTAACTGACATCCACCGCCCATCCTCCCTGCGCGTGCAGCCCGGTTGCCCCCACTTTGGCTTACATGTGGGCGCTTGCGGTGGCTGCAAAATGCAGCACATGCACGCCAGCGCCCAAGTAGCCATCAAGCAGCGCGTGCTGGAAGATAACCTGTGGCACCTAGGCAAAGTCAAGCCAGAAAACATCCTGCGCCCGATTGAAGGCCCCGCCTGGGGCTACCGCTACCGCGCCCGCATGGCGGTGCGCCACGTCATCAAAAAGGGTGAGGTGCTGATTGGCTTTCACGAGCGCAAAAGCCGCTACATCGCCGACATGCAGACCTGCAAAGTCCTGCCCCCCCATGTGGATGCCATGCTGCTGCCCCTACGCGCCCTGATTGCCAGCATGGATGCCCGCGACACCTGCCCGCAAATTGAACTGGCCTGTGGCGATAGCGTCACCGCCTTAGTGCTGCGCCACCTCCAACCCCTGAGCGCCGCCGACCTAGAGCGCCTGCGCCAATTTGCTCTCGACCATGCCCAGCACGGCCTGCAATGGTGGCTGCAACCCAAGGGGCCAGACACCGTCCACCTGCTGGACGCAGAAGGCGCGGCGCAACTGGCCTACGCCTTGCCAGAATTTGGCATTCGCATGCCCTTCAAGCCCACGGACTTTACCCAGGTCAACCCCCATATCAACCAAGTGCTAGTGACCCGCGCCCTGCGCCTGCTAGGGGCGCAGAAAACCGACCGCGTGATTGACTGGTTCTGCGGCCTGGGCAACTTCACCCTGCCCATTGCCACCCAAGCGGGGCAGGTGCTGGGCATTGAAGGCAGTAGCGCCCTGGTGCAGCGCTCTAATGAGAACTACGCCCACAACCAAGCGCAGCGCTTGCCCGGCCAAGCATTGGCCGCTACCGAGTTTGTCGCGCGTAACCTGTTTGAAATGACCCCGGAGCTGCTCATGGCCGACGGCCACGCCGATAAATGGCTGGTGGACCCTCCCCGCGAAGGCGCATTTGCCCTAGTCAAAGCCCTGGCCGACATCCACCAAGCCCGCCTGGGTGCGGAAGATGCCGCGCCGCTACCCGCCGGGCATGAAGCCTGGCAGCCGCCCCAGCGCATTGTGTACGTCAGCTGCAACCCCGCCACCTTGGCGCGTGATGCGGGCTTGCTGGTACACCAAGCGGGCTACCGTTGCACCGCTGCGGGCGTGGTCAATATGTTTCCGCACACCGCCCATGTGGAAAGCATGGCGGTGTTTGAGTGGGTGGGGTGAGGGTGGTGCGTACCTGCGCCCTCAATGCACCGCCCCACCATCTGCGTGGGCAATGAATAGCTCCGCCCCCACGCCAAAACGCTGGCATAGCCGGGCAATTTGGCGCACGTTTAGCTGGCGCTGCCCAGACAGTATTTGCGAAACCACCCCTTGATTGCCCACTTCGGGCAGTTGCGACTGGCTCAGGCCATGCTGCTCCATTAAAAAGCGCAGTGCCTGGGCGGGTGTTACGTCCGGCATGGGGTAATGCTGCTGATCGTGTGCCTGGAGCAAATCAGCCAGCAGCAGAAACAAAGGCTCGTACTTGCCGCCCTCACCAGCTTCGCCACTATCGGCCAGCGCATTCATCAGCGTTACCAGCCGGTCGTAGTCATCCAGCCCGGCTGCGGCTCTAAAGGCGGTGAGGGTTTGGTTGATTTTCATCGTCTGATTATTGCAAATCGCAATAATTGCGGTGGAGTCTATTAAGCGCCAGGCTTCCCCTCGCCGCAGGGCGCTTGGGGCAAAGGCCGAACCATCCTGTGCGAAGATGCGCCCCAGCCTTTTGACTGACTGCCGCCCTCAGGCATTGCCCCATGACCCCCACCCTCCCCAACCCCGAACACACCACCGCCTTCATCACCCGCTGGCAACCGGGCGGCGGCAGCGAACGCGCCAACTACCA
>CAZMMM010000224.1:0-4002 GCA_964567385.1 uncultured Comamonas sp. | reverse complement strand
TGCCGTTGTCATCCGTCTCGCTGGGGTCGGCGCAGCCTGTCAGGTCGGCAAAATGGCCGCCTTTCGTGGTCTGGATGCCCCAGCCCGTGAAGGGCTGGACAGGTGCCCAGTGGGTGGTGTCCAGCGAGATGGAGCCTGTCGCATCCTCGAAAGAGTAGTAGACCCACTCATCGGGGGGGTGGCCGGGAATCGGGCCAGAGAGGAATACGCCAGGCAGATACGTCTTGGGAATGCCCACATAAGGCTCTGTCAGGAGGCCGGACAGGCCCCAGCCACGGTAGGTGCCAGGGCTGGCACCGCCCGGCCTGTGTACCAAGCTCGTGAACATGGATTCCATGCGGCCATTGGCATTGGTGGCGATGGCCCCCTTGCTGTTCAGGTTGGTCTTGGTGGATATGGCCACCTCGCCGCTCAGGTTGGTGTCTGAGCCGCTCAGGTCTTGCACAAACATCACGCTGTTGTCGTTGTTCATGTACCAGACCATGCACTTGAGGTCACCTAGCCCCCAGGTCTGCCCCTCGGCCACGGAGCCGCCGTTGTCGAAGATGTAGTTGACGGTGTAGGTTTCGCCATTTTTGATGGCAGGGATGTTGGAATTGGCAATCGTGCCCCGGTATCCCGTCCAGAACGGTTTCGCCGTGGCGACCGTGCCGACGGACAGCAGCAGCGAGGCCGTCAGCACATGGCGCAAGGTGGGTAAAGGCAGGGTAGGCATAGGGTGGAGCTTTCTGGGTCAAGGGTAAAGAAAAAAGGCCGTGCGCCGGCCACAGGCGTGGGCGCAACAGCAGCAGGGCTGATTACAGCGGGTGGCTTTTTCTTTTTCATCCCCCAAATAAACTAAGGGAAAACCCTTTGTTTGACGAGGCGTGCAGGGCGCTTGGCGGTGGTTACATTTCGCCTTCCCCCCACTAGGATTTCCGCCATGCCACCTGCCTTGCCATATTTTCAGGAGCCTGCGAGGGCGCTTACACCGGGCATGGCGGAACTGATTCGCCTGGTGTACGAGGCCGCGCTGGATGCCGCGCTGTGGCCACAGGTGCTGGCGCTGTTCTGCGCAGAGTTCTCATCGCCAGCGGCGCTGATTTTTGGCCAGGACTTTTCCCACCAGACGGTAGAGATTACGGGTGGCCCCACGCTGCTGGCCGCCCACTGCGGCTTTGGCGATACGGAGATGCGCGACTTTGGCCTGCATTACTGCCACACCAATGTCTGGATGCAGAACGAGCGCCTGCACGGCGCAGGCCAGGTGGTGACGGGCGCGCAGCTTTACCCGGAGGAGCATTTGCTGCGCACCGAATGGGGGGCCTGGATGCACTCGCAAGGCCTGTTCCACACTGCACTCGCAAGGCCTGTTCCACACCATTGGCGCGGTGGTGGAGCGGCAGGCGCAGCGCAGCTTCAACCTCTCGGCCCTGCGCAGTCGGCGCAGCGGCCCGTACACCGATGCGGAGCAGGCACGTCTGCTGGCCCTGATGCCGCATCTGCAAACCGCCTTTGCGCTGCACCGCCGCTTGCACCGGGCCGAGGCGCTGGCGGCTGCCTCGCTGTCCGTGCTGGATGGCCTGCCCCTCGGGGTGGTGCTGCTCGGGCCGCAGGCCCGTGTGCTGCATGCCAACCGGCGGGCGCAGCAGGTGATGCAGGATTCTGGTTTGCTGCGCCTGGGCGGGGATGAACGGCTGCATGCCAGCCGCGCCGACGACCAGTTGCAGCTACAGCATGCCATGCGCCAGGCGGTGACAACCGGCGTGGGCAACCCCATCCACGCGGGCCGTGCCCTGCGGCTGCGGGGGCTGGACGGCAGGCAACTGCACCTGCTGGTCACGCCGCTGCCCCAGTGGGCCAGCCCCTTTGGCCAGCATGCGGCGGGTGCCGTGTTCGTCAGCGACCCCAGTGCCCAGGTGCAGCCGCTGGTCAACAGCCTGTGCAGCCTCTACCAACTGACGCTGGCGGAAGCACGCTTGGCGCAGGCACTGGTCAACGGACTCACCTTGCAGGAGTACGCAGACCGCCAGGCTGTCTCCATTCACACGGTACGCAGCCAGTTCAAGTCTGCCGCACTCAAGGTCGGCGTGGCGCGGCAGGCGGATTTTGTCCGCACGGTGCTGACCGGCCCCCTGCTGTTGCACTGGGACACATACGCTTGATACAGCGCCGCTGCTGACTTGTGGCAGACTTGTGGCCGCCAACACCCAAGCTAGGCAATTGATTGAAAATGAAATGTTAGAAAAAAACGAAGTAAAACAAGGCGCTGCAAATGGTGAGGTTTTGCAGCACACGCCCATGATGGCCCAATATTTAGGCATAAAAGCGGACTACCCTGACATTTTGGTGCTCTACCGCATGGGTGATTTTTACGAGCTGTTTTATGACGATGCCGAAAAAGCCGCCTCCCTGCTAGATATCAACCTGACCACACGCGGGCAGTCTGCCGGGCAGCCGATTCCTATGGCGGGTGTGCCCTTTCACGCCCTGGAAAACTACTTGGCGCGGTTGATAAAACTGGGTGAATCCGTTGCCATCTGCGAGCAGGTGGGCGAGGTCGGTGTAGGCAAAGGCCCGGTCGAGCGCAAAGTGGTACGCATCGTTACCCCCGGCACGTTGACCGATACGGCACTGCTCTCAGACAAGGCCGAGGCCATGCTGCTAGCGCTGCACAGCGCTGGCCGCCAGCGCGTCGGGCTGGCCTGGATGAGCGTGACGCAAGGGCGCATCCACCTGGCCGAATGCCGCCAGGAAGAATTGGCCGAAACCCTGGCACGCATTGCCCCCAGCGAGCTGATTTACAGCGCAGGTGTGACCCAGCGCTTTGAGCAATCCCTGCTGGACCTGCGCCACAGCGGGCAACTGGCCTGCCCACTGGCTCCGCGCCCTGATTGGCAGTTCGATACCGGGCTGGGGCGCGAGAAGCTGCTGGCCTTGTTGGGCAGCAGCAGCTTGCACGCCTGGCAGGCCGAAGAGCTACTGCTGGCACATGCCGCCAGCGCCGCCCTCATCAGCTACGCCGAGCACACCCAAGGGCAAAGCCTGCCGCATATCCACAGCCTGCAAGTGCAGCAAAGCGATGCGCTGATGCGCCTGCCCAGCAGCACGCGGCGCAATCTGGAGCTGGTGCAAACCTTGCGCGGGGAAGACAGCCCCACCCTGTTTTCCCTGTTGGACACCTGCATGACTGGCATGGGCAGCCGTCTGCTAAAAACCTGGCTGCTGGAACCCCCACGCAACCGCGCCCCCGCCCAGGCGCGGCTACAAGCGATTACCGTGTTGCGCGGCGACCCCTCCGCCCCCGGCAGCCCCCCCTGGCAAACTTTGCAGCACAGCCTTAAAGGCGTGAACGATGTAGAGCGCATCAGCGCCCGTACCGCGCTGCGCCAGGTGCGCTCGCGTGAGCTGGTGGCGCTGGCGCAATCGCTGGAAAAAGCCGCCGTGCTGGCGCAAGCGCCCACCTCAGCCGCTGACTATCTCAACCAGATTTTTCAAGACTTGCAGCCCCCCGCTGGCTGCGCCGAACTACTGCAACAAGCCCTGCTGCCCGAGCCTGCCGCCCTGGTGCGCGACGGCGGGGTAATCGCCCCCGGCTTTGATACCGAGCTGGACGAGCTACGCGCCATCCAAACCAATTGCGATGATTTCCTGCTAGAGCTAGAGGCCAAAGAAAAGCTGCTGACGGAAATTCCTAACCTGCGCGTGCAATTCAACAAAGTGCATGGCTTTTACATTGAAGTCACCAACAGCTACAAAGATGCTGTGCCCGCCCGCTACCAGCGCCGCCAAACGCTGAAGAATGCCGAGCGCTTTATTACCCCCGAACTCAAAGCCTTTGAAGACAAAGCCCTGTCTGCCCAAGAACGCGCCCTGCAACGCGAAAAATGGCTGTACGAGCAATTGCTGGAGCAGTTGCAAGGCTTTATCCCCCAGCTTGCCCGCGTAGCGCAGGCGCTGGCGGCGCTGGATGCGCTGTGCTGCCTGGCCGAGCGCTCCCTCACCCTGAACTGGTGCGCGCCC
>CAZMMM010000223.1:0-4051 GCA_964567385.1 uncultured Comamonas sp. | reverse complement strand
GCTGCATGGCCTGGCGCTCGTTCATGCTGCCCAGCAGCTGCTGGCTGCTTTGCTGCTGCTCGATCTCAACGCGGGTGCGCAGCAAATTGCTCACGCGCGAGACGCGCTCAGACAGGGCGTTCTGCCGCCGCGCCGCCCATTCGCAGGTGCTACGCGCTGGGCTTAAGCGCCGCGCCATAAATTCTTGAAAGCTGATAAAGCCGGACAGGCGCTGCTCTTGCAAATCAGCAATGCGTTTTTCCACCAACTCAAAATAAGCGCGGCTGGCAGAAAAACGCGAGTGGCTGGCGGCGTATTCGCTCTCCACCTGCCCGGCCAGGCGGGTCAGGCGGTCTAGCAGGGCAGGCTCGCTTTGCCGGTCGGCTTGGCGAATGGCTTGCGCCAGGTCGGCCAGTTCTTGCTCGGCACGCCCCAGCACGGCTACGGCATGGCGGGCGGCGGGCAAGCCCAAAAAGGCGGCCATGCGGTAGGTTTCAATCTCTAGCAAGCGCTGCACCAAACGCCCCAGGCGCTGGGCGCTAATGCCCTCGCCCGACTGCACCACGATGCGCGAATAGCCATCGGCATGAATGGCAAAGTCCGTGCCCACCAGGGTTTGCCCGTTATGTACTTGGCAGCCTGCCAGGCTGTCTAGGTGCAGCATCTGCTCAACCAACTGTGGCCAGCCCCCCGCCCCACACTGCACCGCCTGCACCAGCCACAAATGAACGCTGCTCAAGCACAGGCCGGGCAGTTGGGCGAACCAGTCTTGCGGCACTTCTTCCACAGCGGTGGGCGGGTGGCGCATGTCCAGCGGCTGCTCGGGCGGCAAGGCGGCGGTGAATGTCCAGGTGACAAACTCGGTGTGCAGCTCCCAGCGCAGGTGAAAACCGCCCATATCAATGCGCACATGGGTCGATTGCGCATCCGGCACGCTGCGGTGGTGGTTGCGCAGCAGGGCGGCCAAATGGGCGCGGCTGGCTTCACGCTGGGCGCTGTCACACAGCATCACCACATGGCTAATCACTGCCGGGGCGGCAATGGATTCAGGCGGGCGGGCGTGGATTTCATTGTGCAGCAAGGCGCGCTGCGGGTGCTGGGGTGCAAGAGTCGCCATGGATAGATGGTGCAAGTAGCTAGGGGAGCCCTATTGTGCCCACGATGCCTGCTGCCCCCGCTATTCCTGCGCGGTGGGGTGCAGCATTTTCAGCCACTTACGCGCCGGTAGCTGCCAGCGCGTTTGGATGTAGTCGGCGTGTTGGCGCATCTGCTGCGCCAAGGTCTGCCCGGCTTGCACCTGAGGCGGCTGGCGCAGTGCCAGCACAATGGTGTTGCCCTCGCGGGTGGGGCGAAATGCCCAGACCTGTTCTGCCCCAAAGGCGTTTTGGATTTTCTCCAAGCTGCTGGCGTAGCTGTTGCGTCGGCCAAATAGGTTGACCGCCATACAACCGGCGGGAGCCAGCAGAGCGCGGCAGTCGGCATAAAAGCTGGGGCTGTCGAGCACGGGGGCGGCGGCCTCGTGGTCGTACAAATCGACTTGCAAGGCGTGTATCTGCCCCTGCCATTGCGGGTTGCTGGCCGCGTCAATGGCTTGCGCGGCATCGGCCTGCACGACTTCCAGCCCTGGGCGGTTGCCGGGCAGCTTGAACCAGTCGCGGCAAATTTGAATGACCACGGGGTTGATTTCTATGGCGGTGGTGGGCATCGCCAAAACTTGGTGGTGGTATTTGGTCAGTGCGGCAGCGCCCAAGCCCAGTTGCATGGCCTGCTGCTGGGCAAGGGCTACCCAGTCATCAGCGGCAAGAGCGGGGGGCGTAAATAGCAGCCAGCCCATCATGCGCTGCACGTATTCCAAATCCAGCGCCAGCGGGTCTTTGAGGGACATGGCCCCCTGCACCCAGGGCGTGCCCAGGTGCAGATAGCGGCTTTGCGAATCTTCTGAAACGCTGACTTGCGGGCTGGGGGTTTGCTCAGTGGCGGCGGCGGGCCGTCTTCTTCCCTTCACTGCTGCCACCGCTTAGCGCTGCTGGCTGCTGCGTGCCAAGCTGGCATTGCGCAGAAACTCAGCAGGCATTTGCACTCCGGCGCGGCTGGCGTATTGCGGCTGGCTGGCCAGCAGAGCGTCCAAGCGTGGGTCACGCAATACCACAGGGCCGCCGTTGGAGCTGGCTACTGCCATAACGGTGGGGGCAGCAGGGGCAGCCGCCCACTGCGTAGCCTGCGAGCCAGTGGGTTGCAGCGTCCACAAATGCCAGCCCACCGTAGCCACGGCGGCAATGGAGGCAAAGCCTGCCGCCAGCTTCCAGCGGAACACCGCATCATTGGCCGCCTCTCGGGGAGAAGGCACGGGGGCGACGGATGCTTGCAGGTTTGCAGGCACTGACGGGACTTCCAGGCCAGCAGCCAAAGGTGGCTCTTGCGCCAGGCGCATGCGCAAGCCGCTCAAGATATCGTGCTGGCAGCCCTGTGCCAAATCTGGCGAGCGCAGCACATCGCCCACCAGCTGATACATCTGCCAGGCTTGCTGGCCAGCCTCGGACTCGGCCTCGGACAAGGCTTGCTCCAGCGCCAGCTCATCCCGCAGCTCACCATCGGCCAAAGCCGACAGCAACTCCTGTACAGGCGCGATATTCACATTGTTCACATCGTGTTTCATGGTCCTACCCTGCTTGCACGGATATGGTCTTGCATCCTCATACCCATCATTTCATACCTACCACCAACTGCTTGCTGTATGCGCACAGCAGCTACCAACGCTTGCCCGTCTGCCGCTCCAGCAAGGGCTTGACCCGCGCTGAAATAGCTTCCCGAGCACGAAAAATACGTGAGCGCACCGTCCCAATCGGGCAGGCCATTGCCTGCGCAATGGCATCGTAGCTCAAGCCCTCAATCTCGCGCAGGGTAATCGCCTGGCGCAGCTCTTCAGGCAAATCCTGCATGGCATCGCTGACGGCCTGCGCAATCTCTCGGGCAGCCAGCATCGTTTCTGGCGTTTCGTCCGTACTTGGTTCATGCCGGGCGCGAAAAGTTTCCTCCTCATCCTGAGCGGGTGCCAAAGCACTCTCGGTAATCAGGGGGTCACGGCGCATATCCAGCAAAAACTTCTTGGCGGTATTGACGGCAATTCTGTACAACCAGGTGTAGAACTGCGCCTCACCCCGAAACTGCGGCAACGCACGATAGGCGCGTAAAAAGGTCTCTTGGGCAATATCAGGCACCAAGTCCTGGTCGCGCACCATGCGGGCTATCAGGCGCTCCACCCGGCGCTGGTATTTGAGCACCAGCAGCTCAAAGGCACGCTGGTCGCCCGCCACTGTGCGCTGCACCAGTAGGGCATCACTATCGGTTGGGGAGGGGGAGGAAGATGTCGAGGTAGAAGCCATGCATACCCAAGCTACAAGCCCCTGCCGCCACAAACTGACTGAGGGGAATTAAGCGGGCGAATATACCGCACGACGCACCGCCGCCCAGTGCTGCGGGTTATGGCGCTGCTGCACACAGAAAAAATACCGTTTCTGCCCCAAGGGCCTGAACAGCAACCAAAGCTGCGCCCCGGCATCCAGCAGCACCAGAGGGCGACCCAGGAGCAGCGGCAAACCCTCATCAACCGTAGCCAAGTCCTGCCATAACCAATGCTGGCCACCACGGCCTGCTACGCCCTCCCAGCGCAACAGCCCAAAAGGCTGCTGCAACCAGGCACGCCATAGCTGCCACCCCAGAGCAGTCCACAGCCCCCACACCAGCAGCACAGGCACAGCAGCCTTACCGCCAGGCCGCCCCAACAGCGACCAATACGCCAGCACAACACCCCCCAGCAGCAGCACCGCGCACGCCAGCCCCCAAAGTGCTGCGCAAGCGCGCACCTGCACCACCACCGCAGGACTGGCGAAGTAGTCTCTTCCCATTTTTGTGTGGGTTGGGCTGCCCCCTACACCACCCCTTGCGCCAGCATGGCATCGGCCACTCTGACAAAGCCTGCAATGTTTGCGCCCTGGGTGTAGCTGATGCGCCCATCCGCACGGCGGCCATGCGCCAGGCAGGTGGTGTGGATGTTGCGCATGATGTGGTGCAG
>CAZMMM010000222.1:1875-4063 GCA_964567385.1 uncultured Comamonas sp. | reverse complement strand
GTGGTCACCATTCTTGCGGCGGTTTTTTACCAAACCCGTCCACGGGCGGCCACGGCCAATCGTGCGCCACAGGTCGCGAAAGGCCTCGGGCGGAACATCTGGGTGGCGGATGATGCTGTGCGGCTGGCCAATCAGCTCGTCCATCTGGTAGCCGCTGACCCGTTGAAAGGCCGCGTTGCAGTGGGTAATCTCACCCTTCAGGTTGGTGCTGGAGACCAGCAGCTCATTGCCCGGGTAGTCGTGGTTATTTTGGGTAACGGGCAGATTCAATCGCATCGTGCAGCCCTTTCTAGCGGGTAGGTGTTGTCTCGTAATAGTTGTGTGTGATTGTGTCAAAAAATCCTACCCCCATTTTCAGACGGAAATAGCTCTAAGGTGAAGCCATCGCCATGCTTGGCTGGGGGGCTGCTTGTCGGCCTCGCTTGTGCCTGTTCAGGCCAGCGCACCAATTGGCTGACGCGCACCCCCAACAGGCGCAAATGCTGGTTGAGCGGCACTCGCTTGAGGCATTGCCCCGCCAGCTGACGAATGGTGGCTGCGTCTTGGGTATAGCTGTCCACCGTCTGGTCGCGGGTAAGGGACTGAAAGTTGGCATAGCGCAGTTTGATGCCTATGGTGCGCCCGGCATAGCCCTTGCGCTGTAAGTCCTGTGCTACTTGCTGGCACAGGGCGGTAAAAATTTGCCCCAGTTCGGCGCGGTCATGCACGGCGTGCAGGTCACGCGCAAAAGTGGTTTCGCGGCTAATGGAGACGGGCTCGCTGTGGGTAATGACTGGGCGTTCGTCCTTGCCCCAGGCGGCCTCGTGCAGCCAGCGCCCTTGGGTATTGCCAAACTGCGCTACCAGCCAGGGCAAAGGGCATTGCGCCAAATCGCCAATGCTGTGTATGCCTTTGGCCTGCAGGCGGGCATGGGTTTTAGGGCCGATGCCGTTGATTTTGCGGCAGTCCAACGGCCAGATGCGGTTGGCTAAATCCTCGGGCTGGACGAGGCTGATGCCGCCGGGCTTGTCAAACTCACTGGCCATCTTGGCCAGTAGCTTGTTGGGGGCGACACCGATAGAGCAGCTCAGCCCTGTGGCCTGGTAGATGCTGCGTTGTATCTGCTGAGCCAGTATCCGCCCGCTTTCGCGCTGGCCGCCGGGCACTTGGGTGAAGTCGATGAAGACTTCATCCACACCACGGTCTTCCATGACAGGGGCGATTTCAGTAATCACCTGCTTGAAGCGCTGCGAAAACTGGCGATACCGTGTGAAGTCCGCCGGTAGCAAGATGGCCTGGGGGCAGAGCTTGGCGGCCTTCATCAACCCCATGGCCGAGCCCACACCAAACTGCCGCGCTGCATAGGTGGCAGTGGTAATCACCCCGCGCCCTACATAGCCCTGCAGGCGGGCAAAGGCATTGAGGGGAATATTGGTCAGGCTGCCCCAGCGCTGCACTAGAGCGGCCTCTTGCACCGGGGTGAAGCGCCCACCGCCAACCACCAGGGGCAAATCCTTCAACTGGGGATAACGCAGTAGCTCCACAGAGGCAAAAAATGCATCCATATCCAAATGGGCTATGCGCCGTGGCGGCACTTGAGGCACGCTCATCGTCCTTTCCTTTGGGTTTATTTAAGCGGCAGCAGCAGGCAGACAAATCAGCACCAGGCCCAGCAGGGTCAGCCCCATGCCCGTCTGCTCGGCACGGGAGAGCTTTTCGCGCAGCAGGCGGCGTGACACCAGATAGCTGAACACCACCTCAATCATGCCCAGTGTGCGTATATCTGCCACCTGGTGCATGGCATAGGCCGTAAACCATGCCAGCGATGCAGCGGCCCCCATGCTGCCTGCCAGCAAAGACACCCGCCAGGCTCGAAAAATCGGCCCCAGCCCACTGCGCCAGGCAATCCAGCCGCCTAGTCCCACGGACTGCATGCTTTGCGCAATCAACACCCCCCAAGCGCCCGCCAGCCAAGGTGAAATATCCCCTAGAGCCAACGAAGCCCCGCGAAAGCCAATGGTTGAAATGGCAAACCCCGCCCCTGATAGCAGGCCATACAGCGCCGACTTGCTACACCAGGCCCGCCAGGAGCGCCACTGCCCCTGGCGCGGCAAGCTCAACACCACCATGCCAACACTGGCAATGCCCATAGCCACCCAGCCCAGGGTGGTGGGTAGCTCATGCAGCAGCAGAGTGCTGAACAGAGCCA
>CAZMMM010000222.1:0-1865 GCA_964567385.1 uncultured Comamonas sp. | reverse complement strand
CTCAGTTTTGGATAGGGTGACAGCCACGGCAAAGTTACGTTCGCGCATGGCCAGTAGCAAAGCTGCCGTGGCAAACACCTGAAAAAACGCCCCTGTGAAAATCCAGCCCCAGTAGCGCAGGCTAAAGTCTGGCAGGCCCAGTGCGGCGGCACTGCTGCCCCCACCACCGCCGTAATACAGCCACAACATCCAGGCCACAGTTAGCGGTAGGCCAAACAAAAAGCGCACCAAGGTGGCGGCCAGCGCCCCGACCTCATCCGTCAAGGCGCGCTGCGCTGTATTGCGCACGGTTTGCGCTGCTGCCGCAAATAAAGTCAGCGGCACCCATAGCCAGGCTAGGCTGGCCAAAGCATCCAACATGTCAAGCTTCCCATTAAAAAGCGCCCCAACCGGGGCGCGGGAAGTGTTGCACAGTCAGCAAGGGTTAAAACAGCTCTTTGAGCTTTGCCACATTCTTGGGCGCAGTTTGTGTCACCCCTTGCCAGCCAGCCTCGATGGCTTTGTTGCGGAAATCTTCGGCTTCCTGGGCGGACAGCTCAATCACCTCCACACCGGCATCCGCCTGCTTTTTCTTTTCTACCTCGGCCAGGGCTAGCTCCTGGGTGTTTTGCTCTTCAGCCCATTGAATTTGCTTTTCTAAGAATTCGCGCTGCTTGTCGTCAAGCTTCTTCCAAGCATTCTGGTTCATGAAGAAACTGACCTCCACGTTGTAGAAGCCAGGCTCAACGCGGTATTTGGTTTTTTCCTGCCAGCCCAGGTCAAGCACCCCCACTGATGGCCAGCCGTAACCATCCACCACGCCACGCTCTAGGGCGGTGTAGACCTCGCCGGGCGGCACTTGCAGAGGGGCAGCCCCCAGGGACTGGAAGAAGGCGCGGTACACAGGCACACTGCGCAGCTTAAAGCCCTTGAAGTCAGTCCCATTAGGCTTTTTGTTGGTGTACACGTGGTACTGCAGACCATCGGAAATACGCCCCAGCCAGACCATGTTGGCCTTTTCGCGATGCAGCTGGTCCATGAGGGCATGGCCGCCATTCTTGCGCAGCTCGCTGATGGGCTTTTCCGTCAAAGTCATGGCCAGTGCTTCAGGCACCAAGTTGGCGTGGAAGACCCCGGTAGAGTGCGACAAGTCCACCACGCCCGAGCGCACAGCATTGCCTACTTCAAAGGGTGGAATGGATTCGGGGCCTCCAACCACGCGAATCTGCATGATGCCCTTGCCCTCGCTGTTGACCTTGTCAACAAAGGATTTGAAGCGCTCGGCAAAAAAGGTATCGCTACCAAACACTGTGACGGCCTTCAGCGTGACCTCATTGGCCTGCACGGAAAGGGCGGCCAGGGCAGCCAATACACCGACTGCTACTTGCTTGTGGAAAAACTTCATTTTGTCTCCTTGAAAAAAACGGTTTATGCAGGCTTAGCTAAACAGGCGTGGCAGCCCTATAGCCAACCAGGGCATAAGAATCACCAAGACCAACACCACCAGCTCTATAGCAATAAATGGCATAGCCGCTGCATAAATTTGTGGCAAACGAATCTGCTTAGGAGCCACACTTTGCATCACCATCAGCAGCAGTCCAAAGGGTGGGGTGAGCAGCCCCAGCTCCATGGCAATCAGCATCATCACCCCCAGCCATACGGGTTCGATACCAGCAGCCTGCGCCAAGGGCATAAAAAAGGGCAAGGTAATCATCATCATGCTGATTTGATCAATCACACAGCCCATGATGAGCAAAATAGCCAGCATGCCCAGCACCAGCATCAAGGGCGAGAGTTGCCACTGGTTGATGATGCTCAAGAAGCCAGTCGTAGCGCCAGAAAAGCTCAGTAGCTGCGAGAACGTGGTGGATGCAATCAGTACGAAC
>CAZMMM010000221.1:3314-4066 GCA_964567385.1 uncultured Comamonas sp. | reverse complement strand
GAAGATTTCCGTCTGGCCATCAGGGCGGCGCTCCAGGCGGGTGCGAAAGCGATCGCGCTCACCGGTGGAGTAGAGCGAATCAAACACCTTGCCCAGAGTGGAACGAATAACGTCCTGCGGCAACTTGGCGCGGTTTTCTGCCCAGTCGGTTTCGATGATGCCCAGCTCGGGCTTTTCCTGGTCGATGTTGAAGCCGTGGTCTAGCCAAAACTCACGGGTCGGCTCCCATAGTTGTTCGGCGGGGCGCTTGACCAGCAGCCAGCGCTTGTCACCATCACGCAGAATCTGCACATCACCCACTTCCAGCGGGGCGGCACGTTCCACCACGGGCACTTGCGCCTGACCGGCCTGCATGGCCAGGGCGGAAACCGAGGTTTCCTGCGGGGCGCTGTAGCGGCTGTCTTTGGTCAGTTGGGTCAGGTCGGGCGGTACTTCCAGCGTGCTGGCTTTTTTGGCACTTTTGTATTCAATTTTTTCTTCTTGAATGACGGAGCAGGCAGAAACGGCCACCGCCAGGCCCAGTAAGCTGGCACGCAGTAGCACAGTGGACACAGGGGCGGCTTGCAAGGTAGTGGGCACAGCAGTGTCTTTCATGGTTGGAATTACGTAACTTGAAAAAAGGCTTACAGCAGACCGGCGCTGCGCAGGGCGGTTTCCACCACGGGCTGGTTGGCGGAGGTCAGGTCAGTCATGGGCAGGCGGGCATGGCTTTGGCAATAGCCCATGCGTGCCACCGCCCATTTAACGGGGAT
>CAZMMM010000221.1:0-3304 GCA_964567385.1 uncultured Comamonas sp. | reverse complement strand
GGCCTCGACAAACAGGTGGCGGTGTACAGGCATGAGCTGGCGCTGGATGCGCATGGCGGTATCGCGGTCACCAGCAATGGCGGCGGTGCAAAGCTGGCTCATCAGGCGCGGCGCAACGTTGGCCGTGACCGAGATATTGCCGTGGCCGCCGCACAGCATCAGCGCCACAGCGGTGGGGTCATCGCCCGAGTACACGCCAAAGCCAGCGGGTACTTCCTGAATCAACCATTGGGCGCGTTCGATATTGCCGGTGGCCTCTTTGATGCCGATGATGCTGTCAATCTGTGCCAGGCGCAGCACGGTGTCATGCCGCATATCAGCCACGGTGCGCCCGGGCACGTTGTAGAGCACCATGGGCAGGTCGCTTACGGCCTCAGCAATGGCTTTGAAGTGTTCGTAGATGCCTTCTTGCGTGGGGCGGTTGTAGTAGGGCACGACTTGCAACTGGCTGTCTGCGCCAACTTTTTTGGCATATTGCGCCAGGGCAATCGCCTCGCGGGTGCTGTTGCCGCCGCAACCGGCCATGACGGGCACACGGCCAGCGGCTTGCTCCACCGCTACGCGAATGATTTCGCAATGCTCTTCTACCGTCACGGTGGGGGACTCGCCCGTGGTGCCGACTACGCCAATGCAGTGCGTGCCTTCTTCGATATGCCAGTCAATCAGTTTGCGCAGAGCGGGGTAGTCAACGCTACCGTCTGCTTGCATGGGGGTTATCAGGGCAACAATGCTGCCTTGGAGGGCGACGGTGGTGGTGCTCATAAATCAATCATCCTGAAAGCTCAAACAGACACCCGCTGCTCCAGAGGGTGCAAACCCGCCATTCTAGGGCTTGTTATCCCTTGGGCGCAGCCAGTCTGCGGGCAATTGTGGGGCACTAACGTTCAACTTGCGTGCGGCAATGCGCTGCACCACTTTGGGCTGGCTGCGCCCCGGCATGGGCAGCAGGCCGTTTTCATAGGCAATCACCTGCCAGCCTGCTTGGGGGGCGCATTGTTGCAATAGCTCCCCCGGTTGCAACAAAAACTCAGGGCGGCTAGGGCGGCCATAGTCAGCCTGACCATGAGAGAAGGTTTCGTACAGCAACAAGCCGTCAGCTTGCACGCTGGCCAAAATCTGCGACCACAAAGGCCGCCATAGGTAATTGGTGACGATAACGGCATCAAACTGCCGCCCCGCGACTGGCCAAGGGGCTTGGGGCTGCTCCAAGTCGGCCTCAAGCAATTCGGCCTGGGGGCAGGCAGCGGCCAAGCTGGCTAGGGCGGCGCTATCGCGGTCAATGCCGGTGAGCTGATGCCCTAAAGCCGCCAAATGGCGTACATGCCGCCCGCTGCCGCAGGCAATATCCAGAATGCGACTGGCCGGGGGCAATAAATGCTGCCAGCGCAGCAGCCAATCAGAGGGAGAGGGGGCGCAAGCAGACATAGGCGGCATCAGAAACAAGCCCAGGCTTGGTCCGCCATGGTCAGCATAAAGTCTGGGTTCAAATACATGCCAAACACCAGCAATAGCAGCAAGGCCGCGCCCAGCCAGGCCAGCGCCACCAGCCAGCGGCGGCGGGGGCTGATGGCGGGGGAGGTGTTTTCTGCGTCCATAGTGTCCATATTCACGTTTGTGCTCATACGTTCAAGGGTAGCGGCAAATGCAGCCTAGGTGTTAAGCCGCTGCGCTGGCCGGTGCTGCCGGGCGCTCTACCGCCGTTTCGCGCACAGGCAGATTCACCAAGGCAGCAAACACCCCCAGGGCAATAATCAAATACCACACCACGTTGTAATTGCCGCTGATGTCATACAGATAACCGCCCAGCCAGATGCCCGCAAAACTGCCAATCTGATGGCTGAAGAACACAATCCCGCCCAGCATTGACAGGTGTTGCACACCAAAAATATGCGCCACGATGGCATTGGTCAGCGGCACGGTAGAGAGCCACAGCAAGCCAATAGCGGCAGAGAAGATATACACCGACCAAGGCGAGAGCGGCGCGAGTAAAAACGCCAGCGTAAACACCGAGCGCAGCCCATAAATGCCCGACAGCAGATACTGCTTGGGCAGCTTTTGCCCCAAATGCCCCGCCACATAAGTGCCAAACACATTAAACAGCCCCACCAACGCCAAAGAGTAGCTGGCCACCTGCGGGGCAATACCAAAATCCTTCAAATAGCCGGGCATGTGTACGCCAATAAACATCACCTGAAAGCCGCACACAAAGTAGCCCGCCGTCAGCAACAGAAAGCTGCGGTGCTTACCCGCCTCGCGCAGCGCCTGCGCCACGGTTTGGGTGCGCACCATGGCGGCCTGCCCCTTGCCAAAACCTGGTTCGCGCAGGCCAAAGGCCAACAGTGCAATCAGCAGCACCAGCACGGCCAGCACCAGCAGGGCGTTGCTCCAGCCCAGTTGGGCAATCAGGCTGCCCTCGACCGGCACCATTAAAAACTGCCCGAAAGAACCTGCCGCCGCCGTCGCCCCCATCGCCCAACTGCGCCGGTGCAGCGGTATCTGCCGCCCCAGCACGCCATAAATAATGGCGTAGGTGGTGCCTGACTGGGCAGCACCAATCAAAATGCCCGCGCTCACAATAAACCAGCCCGTGGTCGGAGCCAGCGCCATCCCCGCCAGCCCCAAGGCATAAATCAGCGTACCCGCCAGCAAAATTCTGAAAGCACCCCAGCGGTCGGCCAACATACCCACAAAAATGCCGAATACCCCCCAGGCAATGTTTTGCACGGCAATCGCTAGGGAGAACGCCTCGCGGCTCCAGTCGCGCTCTTGGGTAATTGGCAACAGCCACAGCCCAAAACCGTGGCGAATGCCCATGGACAACGCCACCACCAAACTAGCGCACACCAGCACCTGCATCATGGGCAGCGGGGCGTGGGTGGTGTCGTTAGCAGGGGCGGCTGAGGGGGCAGATGGGGTGCGGCGGGGATTGGTCATAAGCGGGCAAATGTACCCACAGCCGCCGGTGCCTGCTGGTAAAGCGGCCAATTACAATCCGCGCCCTATGGCTGATATTGCTTCTACTACTACCTCTACTACTTCTAGCGCTTATTCCGAGCGCTCTATCCGCGTCCTCAAAGGCTTGGAGCCGGTCAAGCAGCGCCCCGGCATGTACACCCGCACCGACAACCCGCTGCACATCGTGCAAGAGGCCATCGACAACGCTGCCGACGAAGCCCTGGCCGGTTTTGGCAAAAAAATCCGCGTCACCTTGCATGAAGACGGCGCGGTCAGCATCGAAGACGATGGGCGCGGCATTCCCTGCGGCATTCACCCGGTGGAAGGCGTACCCGTGGTGGAGCTGGTA
>CAZMMM010000220.1:0-4066 GCA_964567385.1 uncultured Comamonas sp. | reverse complement strand
CAGGGTGCGGTTGACCTCGTCGGTGACGCGGTCGGCAGAGCGCTCGGCCTCATCAACGGCTTGGTTGTATTGCAGGCGCAAATCGCTATCGTCGTAGTTGGCCACCATTTGCCCAAAGGCGTTGGCAGCCTCGACGATGCGCTCGGCGTGCTGGTTGAACATTTCGAAAAAATTGCCTTCACGTGGCAAAAGCTTGCCAAACAGCATGAACGCTCCTTTAAGGGGGTTGCGTGTAATAAGACAGAGGCGGCGCGCCCTTCACGCATGTTGCACGCCTGGGAGGTGAGGCGCAGGCCCGACGGTTATGCCAAGTTTGCGCCAGATGCAGCAGGTTCCATTCAGTTGCTGCTGAAAACAGGCGGATTTTCCACCACTATGGCGCGGGTTTTGGGCATTGGGGATGAAAAAAAACATGGATGCCAAGGCACACGGAAAATGTTAGGCTTTTGTAAAAAACAAGAAAAAATCTTTTGTTTTCACTTAGTTGAATTTTTCAGGAACTGTGTTTAATGAAAAATAAGGCCCTGTTGCAGTGTCGCAACAAAAAAATATCAAACCTTGTTTTCTGGGGTTTTCCCTAGCTTGACATGGCTTTTTTGCGCTTCAGCAGCTCGATTGCGTTGCTGCAGAGCCTGCATTTTCTCGGCAATCTTGATTTCCAGCCCCCGTGCTACGGGCTGGTAGAACTGCTGGGCAGGCATGTTTTCGGGCAAGTAGTGCTCGCCAGCGGCAAAGCCGTCTTCCTCATCATGGGCGTAGCGGTAGTTTTTGCCGTAGTCCAGGTTTTTCATTAAGGCCGTGGGGGCGTTGCGCAGGTGCAGGGGCACGGGGCGGCTGCCGTCTTGCTGCACCCAGGCGCGGGCTTTTTTGTAGGCCATATAGCCTGCGTTGCTCTTAGGCGCTACGGCCAGATAAATAACGGCTTGCGCCAAGGCCAGCTCGCCCTCGGGGCTGCCCAGGCGCTCGTAGGTGTGGGCTGCGTCATTGCAGATTTGCAGGGCGCGAGGGTCAGCCAGGCCAATATCCTCCCAGGCCATGCGCACAATGCGCCGCGCTAGGTAGCGTGGGTCTGCGCCGCCGTCCAACATACGGCATAGCCAGTACAGGGCGGCATCGGGGTCAGAGCCGCGCACGCTTTTATGCAGGGCGCTGATGGTGTCGTAGAACTGTTCGCCGCCTTTGTCATAGCGGCGTATTTGCTGGCCGAGTACCTCTAGCAGCCAGGCATCGCTTATCTCTGCCACACCTGCTTGGGTGGCGCTGGTGGCTAGCGTCTCCAGGGTGTTGAGCAGGCGGCGCGCATCGCCATCGGCGTAGGCAATCAGGCGCTGTAGGGCGGCATCTTCCAGCGGGGGCAGGGCTTGCAGGGATTGGGCTTTGGCCACAATCTGCGCCAGCTCTTGGCTTGAGAGTGGCTGCAAAACATACACCGCAGCGCGCGAGAGCAGGGCGCTATTGACCTCGAAGGAGGGGTTTTCCGTCGTAGCGCCCACAAAGGTAAACAGCCCACTTTCCACATGGGGTAAAAAAGCATCCTGCTGGCTTTTGTTAAAGCGGTGAACCTCATCGACAAACACGATGGTCGGCTGGGGCATCAGCCCAGCGCGGGCACTTTCGGCTTGCTGCACAGCTTCGCGAATGTCTTTCACCCCACCTAGCACGGCGCTGATGCTGATGAACTGCGCATCGAACGCCTGCGCCATCAGGCGGGCAATGGTGGTCTTGCCCACGCCCGGCGGCCCCCAGAAGATGCAGCTATGCGGGCGACCTGCCTCAAACGCCAGGCGCAGGGGCTTGCCCGCCCCCAGAATATGCTGTTGGCCAATGACCTCAGCCAGGCTGCGCGGGCGCAGGCGCT
This sequence comes from uncultured Comamonas sp., assembly GCA_964567385.1. Taxonomy (GTDB): domain Bacteria; phylum Pseudomonadota; class Gammaproteobacteria; order Burkholderiales; family Burkholderiaceae_C; genus Comamonas. The sequence goes on along the minus strand of CAZMMM010000220.1, from coordinate 2,208 downwards.
CGGCCAGGGGCTGGTAAGGGACGGTGGGAGGGTTGGTGTTAGGCATGGGCAAGCATCCTAGCGCCTGCTTACACTGTGCAGCATGAAAACCCTGGAGGTGGCGCTATGGCTCATACTGAAACCTTGGAACATTTGCTGACACGTGTACGCGCCTGCACCCTGTGTGCTGCACATTTGCCTCTGGGGCCACGCCCGCTGCTGCAAGCGGGTGAAGCGGCTCGTATCCTGATTGTTGGCCAAGCTCCCGGGCGCAAAGCCCATGCCAGCGGCAAACCGTTTGATGATGCCAGTGGCCAGCGCTTGCGCCAATGGCTGGGGGTGACGGAGCAGCAGTTCTATGACCCGCAGCAAGTGGCCCTGTTGCCCATGGGGTTTTGCTACCCAGGCACAGGCCGCTCAGGGGATTTGCCGCCGCGCCCGGAATGTCCGCCTGCCTGGCGACAGCCTCTCTTAGATAGACTGCCCCAGATTGGGCTAACGATTGTTTTAGGCCAATACGCCCTGGCTTGGCACTTGCCCCAAGCACCGCGCCAAGTGACACCAGCGGTAGAGCAATGGCGCACCTACTGGCCGCACACCGTAGTGCTGCCCCACCCCAGCCCGCGCAATAACGGCTGGCTCAAGCGCAACCCCTGGTTTGAGGCGGAATTGCTGCCCGAGCTGCGCCAAAGAGTGCAAGCGCTGCTTGCCTGAATAATCACTAATAGCCCCATGATGCAATCCACACCCTCCCAGGCTGAACCCCAGCCAACCCTGCCCCCCAGCCCCGACTGGCGTATGTTGCTGCGCATGACGCGGCTGCCGTTTTTGACACTGACGGCCTCGGCCTGCGTGCTGGGCTTCGCTTTTGCCTGGTCTTGCGGCTGTGGCTTTGACGGCTGGACGGCAGCCATTACCCTGCTGCTGGCGCTGATGGCGCATGCTGGGGCCAATGTGCTCAATGACTACCACGATGCACGCAGCGGCGCAGATGCGGCCAATACCCAGGGGCTGTACCCCTTCTCGGGCGGTTCGCGGCTGATTCAGCAGGGGCTGGTGTCTGAGCAAGATACGCGCCAATGGGCTTGGGCCTTGCTGATTTTGGTGGCGCTGGGTGGCCTGTGGCTGCTGGTGATGAGCGGTGGCGGCCTGTTCTGGATTGGCATCGCAGGCTTGCTGCTGGCCTGGGCGTATTCCGCACCGCCCTTGCAACTGGCCCATAGAGGGTTGGGGGAACTGGCCACCGGCTTGGCGTGGTGGCTGGTAGTGCTGGGGGCGGACTATGTGCAGCGCCGCCATTTTTTAATCATTCCAACGTTTACGGCCCTTAGTTTTGCCCTGTTGGTGACGAATGTGCTGATTGTTAACGGCTTTGCCGATGCCCCCAGTGATGCCCAAGTTGGCAAAAACACCTTGGTCGTGCGCCTAGGCTTGCGCGGCGCGGCTTTGCTGTATGGGCTGATTGCCCTGCTGGCGCATGGCTGGCTGGTGCTGGGGGTATGGCTGCTGATACCACCGCCCAAGGCGCTGTGGGCGCTAGCGTCATTGCCACTGTCGCTAGTAAGTTTTGGCCTGCTGTGGCGCTATGCCCAGCAGCAGGCCAAGGGTTTGCAGCCAGCGGTGCAGCAACTGCGCCCCGCCGTGGTGCTGGGCATTGCTGCCTGCCAGTTGCATGCTTGGGTACTGGCGGCAGGGCTGGTGGCTACCCGGGTTTAGTTTTGGGGGCGCATATCCCCGCTATCTAAAAAGCGTTGGTGCCAGCTTAGAGCCTCGGTCAGGATGTGCGGCGTGTGCAATGCGCCTTTGCTGCAAGCGCGGTCAAAGTAGTCTTGCAGCATGGGGCGGTAGTCGGGGTGGGCGCATTTTTCAATCATCACCTTGGCGCGTTGTCTGGGAGACAGGCCACGCAGGTCGGCCAGACCCTGCTCGGTCACGACGATTTGCGTGTCGTGTTCGGTGTGGTCCACGTGCGAGCACATGGGCACGATGCAGCTAATTTTGTCGCCCTTGGCCACCGAAGGCGTGACAAAGAAGGACAGGTAGCCGTTACGCGCAAAGTCGCCGCTGCCGCCAATGCCGTTCATCATGCTGCTGCCCATCAAATGGGTGGAGTTGATGTTGCCGTAGATGTCCGCCTCAATCATCGAGTTCATGGCAATCACGCCCAGACGGCGCACCAGCTCGGGGTGGTTAGAGATTTCCTGCGGGCGCAAGATGATGCGGCTGCGG
>CAZMMM010000219.1:0-4075 GCA_964567385.1 uncultured Comamonas sp. | reverse complement strand
TGGCCTGGGCGGCGTTGTCGGCGTTTTGGCGCACGGTGGAGCCTAGTTGCTCCATAGACGCTGCGGTTTGCTGTAGGGCGCTGGCTTGCTGTTCGGTGCGGGCAGACAAGTCGTTGTTGCCTTGGGCAATTTCTGTGCTGGCGCTAGCGACGCTTTCGGCGTTTTGACGCACATGGCCTACGGTGCTTTGCAGCTTGTCCTGCATATTGCGCAGGGCGGTTAAGAGGATGGCGGTTTCATCCTTACCAGCGCTGTTGATAGTTTGCGTTAAATCGCCTTGCGCCATGGCATCGGCATAACCCACCGCCCGGCGCAAGGGCAAGGTGATGGAGCGGCCAATCGCCCATGCTGCAAAAACGCCCAGTGCCAAGGCCGCTGCCAAGCCAGCGAGCAAAATAATCTGCCCCATACGGGCGTTGTCCAGTGCTTGAACCCTGGTTTGGTCGTAAACGCCGTATTGGTATTTTTCAAAATCTGCCAGTGACTGGTTATAGGCATCGGCCAAGGGGCGCAGCTGGGAGTCAACAGCCTGGGAGACATTCTCGTGATTGGCTTTGCGCTTGATCAGCTCGGCACGTGGTACGCGGTAGGCTTCGCGGCGCTCGCTCACGGCGTGAAACATCTGTATGCCTTCAGGGGTGCGCAGCAAGGCTTCAACTTTTTTCTGGGCTTCGCTGATTTGGGCAGAGGTGGCATCTACTTCGGCTTTCCAGCCTTCGAGGAAGCTGGTGCTGTCATTGAGCAAGATGGCGCGGGTGCGAATCCAGTTTTGGTTCACGGCCTCGCGCCACTGCATGGTGGCGCGCAGGCGCTCCGTGTCGGCGGTGGTCATCATGTTGGTGACCTGGGCCATGTCTTGCAAGCGCCAGACACCTACGCCGGCGACAACAACCATGATGAGCAGCACCAGGGCGAAGCCCAGATTCAGGCGGGTACTGACTTTGAAATGACTAAGCTGCATAAAACCTGTCCGAGTTGAAAAAAAGGGTGTGCGCGGCCCCCAGTGAAAAAATTAACCATGCGCACGGTCATTTTAAGGTGCGTACCTTCAGGGGTAAGCGCCAGACAAGCCTATTCATAAGCAGGCACTGAAATATCTGCCTGTCTTAGGCGAAAGATGCGGGGGAAACTAGAGAGAAACGGCGGTTTTTTACAATTTGGCTTAAAATTGTTAGTTTTGCTTGTAATTAACAAAGCGTATTTTCAGCCGCTCAGGGAGAAGCTTTTCGCCCGCTGGCCCGTTTTCAGGAGGTATCCACGAAATGCAGGGTTTGCACTTGACCGCCGACTTGTACCAATGCACTTGTGACCAGACACTAATGATTTGTGCTGACACCATTGCGCAGGTGTGCCGAGAACAAACCCATCAATCGGGCCTGACTTTGGTGGAAGACAAGTGGGTGAAATTTCCCGAATGGCAGGGCCAGCCCGGTGGGGTGACAGGGGCAGTGCTGTTGGCTGAGTCGCACTTGGCCATCCATACTTGGCCAGAGACGGGCAATGTCACCATCGACGTGTATGTGTGCAACTTCTCGGACGACAACTCGGCCAAGGCCAAGGCGCTGATGGATGGCGTTGTAGCCGCCTATGCCCCCAAAGATGCCGTGCGCCAGCAGCTGTGGCGTGGTGATATTTCTACCAACAATATCGGCCAATACCCCTGGGTGATGGAGCAGCTCACGCCGCACGCGGCTTTTGGCTATCGCGCCCACAATGTGCAGCGCATCCAGACCCCCTACCAAACGCTGGAGATGATGGACACCCCCAGCTTTGGCCGTGTCATGCGCCTGGATGACTGCTTCATGACCAGCGAGCGTGAAGAATTTTTCTACCACGAGTGCATGGCCCACCCTGCAGCCACTGCCCACCCCAACCCCCAGCAGGCGCTGATTATTGGTGGCGGAGACGGCGGTCTGGCCGAGGAGCTGCTCAAGCACAACACCCTGCAGCGCTTGGTGCTGGCAGAGTTGGATGAAGTCGTCATCAACACCAGCAAAGAGCAATTACAAGCTGTGCACAACAATGTCTGGGATGACCCGCGCCTGGAAGTGAAGATTGGCGACGGCATGGCCTATATCGATGCCACCGAAGACCGCTTTGACTTGCTGGTGATGGATTTGACCGACCCCGACACCCCCGCTGGCTCGCTCTATGAAGCCCCCGCCCTGCGCCGCATGCAGCGCGTGCTCAACCCCGGTGGCGCGGTGGTGCTGCATATTGGCAGCCCCATCTTCCATCCCGAGCAGGTGCGCCAACTCAGTGCCGCCTTGCGCCAGACCTTTGCCCACGTGAGCTGCTTTGGCGTGTACGTGCCCTTGTACGGTGCTTACTGGGGCATGGCGATTTGCTCTGATAGCCTGCAGCCCGCCAGCATCAGCGCTGATGTGGTGGCCCAGCGCTTGGCCGAGCGCGGTGTGAGCGACTTGCAGTACTACAACCCTGATATCCACGGTGCCCTATTCGCCCTGCCCAACTACTACCGGAAACTGGTACAAGACTGATGGCCGCGCTAAAGCGCCATAACAACGCTGCAAGCCTTGCCCCAAGGCCGCAGCGTTTTTTTGTGCCTGATTTCGCCCCTAGGGTTAGTCTGAACAGGCTGGCGACGGCTTTTGCCCGAGAGCCGCTGGGCTTGGGCTACACTTGCCGCCCATGTTCATTCACTACACGCTGATTGCAGGCTACGCTGGCCGGGGGGCTTGGCCCTGGCGCAAGCCTGCCAGTCTGACAGCCTGAGCCTGCACGCGGCGCCACCTTGGCGCGCTTGGCAACAGCGTGCACCCGTGGCCCTGCAATAGGGCCGAAAGAGTGAACAGTAGCGCCCCAGCCCATTTAACCCCCTTTGATTACTGGCGCTACCTTTAGAAGGAAGCATTGGAATGCTGACCGAACTCGAATTCCAAAGCCTGGCCCAACAAGGCTATAACCGCATCCCCTTGGTGACCGAGGCGTTTGCGGACTTGGAAACCCCCCTGTCCCTCTACCTCAAGCTGGCGCACGCCAGCGGTGATGGCAAGCACAGCTTTTTACTGGAGTCGGTAGAGGGCGGCGAGCGCTTTGGCCGCTACAGCTTTATCGGCCTGCCTGCGCGTACCTTGCTACGCGCCAGCGGCTTTGGCGCACAGGCCAAAACCGAGGTGGTCACAGATGGCCAGGTAGTAGAAACCGCCACGGGCAATCCGCTGGACTTTATTGCTGATTACCAGCAGCGCTTCAAAGTGGCGCTGGTGCCCGGCCTGCCGCGCTTTTGTGGTGGCTTGGCAGGTTATTTTGGCTATGACGCGGTGCGCTATATCGAGAAAAAGCTAGAGAACACCTGCCCGCCCGATGGCCTGGATACGCCCGACATCCTGCTGCTGCAATGCGAAGAGCTGGCGGTGATTGATAACCTCTCGGGCAAGCTGTACTTCATCGTCTATGCCAACCCGGCGGAAAGCGAAGCCTATAGCCGGGGCAAAAAGCGCATGCGCCAGTTGAAAGAGCTGCTGCGCTACTCCGTCAGCGTGCCGCAAATCAAAGGCGGCGACAGCCACCCCGCCCAGCGCAGCTTTGCCAAAGAGGATTACCTGGCCGCCGCCCAACGCGCCAAAGATTTGATTGCAGCGGGCGACTTTATGCAGGTGCAAGTTGGCCAGCGCATCCACAAACGCTATACGCAAAGCCCGCTGTCGCTGTACCGGGCGCTGCGCTCACTCAACCCCTCGCCCTATATGTACTTCTACAACTTTGGCGATTTTCAGGTGGTGGGTTCCAGCCCGGAAATTCTGGTACGCCAAGACAAGGTGGAGGGCGGCGAGAAAATCACCATCCGCCCCCTGGCAGGCACGCGCCCACGCGGCGGCACAGCAGAGCAGGACAAAGCCATTGAGGCCGAGCTGCTCGCTGACCCCAAAGAGCGTGCCGAGCACGTCATGCTGATTGATCTGGCGCGTAACGACATTGGCCGCATCGCCCAAACCGGCAGCGTAAAAGTCACCGAAGCCTTTGTGGTGGAGCGCTACAGCCATGTGATGCACATCGTCAGCAACGTGGAAGGCATTTTGCAAGAGGGTATGACCAGCATGGACGTGCTCAA
>CAZMMM010000218.1:1844-4108 GCA_964567385.1 uncultured Comamonas sp. | reverse complement strand
CTTGCAGGCGCAGGTCTTGCTCGGCAGTTTGTTTGGCTTGGGCCAGTTTCTCTTCGGCAGCGGTGCTGGTGTTGGGCAGGCCCTCTTTAGAGAGGGTGAGCTTGTCCACGGGAGCCGCGCTAGGGCTGGCATCTTCTACCTGGGCTTGTACTTTGCCGGTGGCACTGCGCTGGGCGCTGGCGACCTGGGCCTTGGGGGCTTTGCGTGCCAGGCTGCGGCGATAGGAGTTGAAGTTGCGGCTTTGCGCGGCAATGATGCGCCGTGCCTCGCTGGCGGAGGTGGATTGGGCATCTTCCGCCGTCGGCATGGTCACGACTGCCCCAGCTTTGAGGCGGTTGACATTGCCGTCAATAAACGCTGAGGGGTTGGCGCGCAGCAGCGCTACCAGCATTTGGTCTAAAGAGGTGCCTGCGCCCACATAAGGGGCGACCAAGCGGCCAGCAGTATCGCCAGGGCGCACGGTCATGCGCTGGCCGTTGGCTGTTTGTGCGGGTGCGCTAGGGGCCGGGTAGCTGGCCTGAGCGCGTTGCTTGGGTGCAGCAGCCGCGCCGCCGCCTGAGCGATAGGTGCGCCCCACCTTGGCGGGGGTGGGGGCTGTGGGCGTTGCCTGTGGGCGGGCGGTGACTTCTGGGGCAGGCTGGCGCACCGGCTCGGGGTCAAACAGGGCGGTATAGCTGCGTACCAGGCTGCCATTGCCCCAGGAGGCATCAAGCACCAAGTCTAAAAATGGCTCAGTCACAGGTGTGTTGCTGCGCAGCTTGAGCTTGGCGCGGTCATTGCTCAGGGGCTGTAGCTCGACCTGGATATTGCGTGCTGCGGGGCTGAAGTCCATGCCGTGGGCGCGAAACACATCGGGAGCGGCAATACGTGCCTGCAAGGAGCTGAGTTCAGAGGGCGTGATTTGCGTAATTTCAATCTCAGCACGCAGGGGGCTACCTAGGTGGGACTGTACGCTCAGGGGGCCAAGTACTAAAGCAGCAGCATCCGTGGTGCTAAGAGCAGCGCATAAAGCCGCAGCGGCGAGGGCAGAAAATTTCCAACGGTGCATATTCGCGTTCATTTCCCGATGATGCGCCGTAGCTAAGTACGGCTTAATATTTTTCATAAACGGTCACAGTGTAAGGCGGCTGACGAGGTGGCAAAACCTTCAGCCCTTAGCCTGCGATTATGACCAAGGCGTGCAAGTTTGAGAAAGAATACGCCCTAAGCGGCAAGCGCAGTCCGCACATAAGCGCTGAATGTTGCAGGCAAAACACAGTCTTATCGCCATGGCGAGGGCGGGGTCTGGGGCACAAAAAAGGGGGCGTAAACCCCCTTGAGATGGCTGCTATACCCGTTTTAAGCCTTGAGCAAAATGCGCAACATGCGCCGCAGTGGCTCGGCAGCGCCCCATAGCAATTGGTCGCCAATCACAAAGGCCGACAGGTATTGCGGCCCCATATTGAGCTTGCGCACCCGCCCCACACCAATTTGCAGGCCGCCGGTAATGGCCGCTGGAGTGAGTTCTTGCAGGGTTTGCGCCTTGTCGTTGGCGACAAACTTCACCCAGGGGTTGCCGCCTTGCACCAGGCGCTCAATCTCGGCCAGGGGCAGGTCTTGGGTGAGCTTTAAGGTTAGCGCCAGGCTGTGGCAGCGCATGGCACCAATGCGCACGCACAGGCCATCGACGGGAATGGTGGCGCTGGTGCCCAGGATTTTGTTGACCTCGGCCTGCCCCTTCCATTCTTCCTTGGACTGGCCGTTGTCCAGCTGCGAATCAATCCAGGGAATCAGCCCACCTGCCAGCGGTGCGCCAAAAAATTCGGTGGGTACATCGGTGCGGATGGTTTGCGCCACCTGGCGGTCAATCTCCAAAATGGCCGAGGCGGGTGTGGCCAATTGCTCGGCCACTGCGCCATGAATCACGCCCATGCCCTTGAGCAGCTCGCGCATGTGGTTGGCACCGCCGCCTGATGCGGCTTGGTAAGTCATGGAGCTGACCCATTCCACCAGCCCGGCTTCAGCAAGATGGAGTTGGTGCAGTTGCCGCCCACCCAGACCTTGCCGCCAGCGGCCAGCTTTTGCGCAATCAAGTCGTTGTTGACGGGGTCAAGCACGATGACGGCATCGTCCTCCATGCGCAGGGCAGAGGCGGCATCAATCCAATGGCCTTGCCAGCCGCTGGCGCGTAGCTTGGGATAAACCTCGTGGGTGTAATCCCCGCCCTGGCAGGTGATGATGATGTCGCAACGCGCCAGCGCGGCGGTGTCGTAGCCATCTTGCAA
>CAZMMM010000218.1:0-1834 GCA_964567385.1 uncultured Comamonas sp. | reverse complement strand
CCATGGCAGGCGCTGCACCACCGGCGTTGGAGGTGGAGAAAAACAGCGGTTCAATCAGGTCAAAGTCGCCCTCGGCCTGCATACGATCCATCAATACCGAGCCGACCATGCCGCGCCAGCCGACCAGGCCAACGAGTTGCTTGCTCATAAAAACATCCTTTCAATGAAAACGGGGCAGGCCAGCTGCTGTGCTTGCCAAGAGTGGGCTCTTGCAGCACAGCGTACGGGCAGACCCAAATGGGAGGCTAATTTTAGAGGTAATCCCTTAAAGCCAGGGTTTGTACAGAGGCAATGACCACCTCCGTGTGTCGCGCATGGGTGGCCAATGGCAGCAGCGGTGCCAGCCATGATGGCTAAGGGCTGCATGAAAAACAAAAGATACTGCACTCATGAGCATGCTTCGGCTAAAGCGAATCGGCAAAATACGGAGTGAGGAGCTGGTTAGCCCAGCGTTTATCGGGGCTGGGGGCGCATTGGCTGCAGCGCGTCCCACTGGCAAGGTGGGCTGAGCAGTGCAGAGCCTGCCTCAAATTTTGGTACAAAGCGGGCTGCTGCGCCTTGTCTGGGTGGCAGCATAGAACAAGTAATCAAGGAGAGTGTGCATGGCTGTAAAAGCAGAAATAGGGCTTTTTACGGGGAGGTGGCTGGGGGCGCTGGGGATGGTGTGCGCACTTGGTGGGTTGGGCGCAGGTTACGCCACCGTGGCCTGGACGCAAGAACTGCAAGCAGAGGGAACAGCGCTAGCAGCTGAGGCAGAAGAAGCCGCTCTGGCAACTGAGCAGCGGCCGCCCCAAGAAGAAGTGCAGCCTGCGCCAGTGACAGAGCTGCTGCAAGAAGAGGCGGAAGCTGCCAGCCAAGTAGTCGTGGATAGTGGCAACGAATGGCTGATTGGTTTTGCCACTGCCCAGTCTGGCTGGCTGCAACCCTATGACACGCCAGCCAAACAAGCGGCGTTTATTCGCATTGACGAAATCAATGCAGCAGGCGGATTGCTGGGGCGCAAGTTGCGAGTGCTGGAAGCCGATACGCGCACAGACATGGTGGCCGCTGCTGATGCAGCGCGCCAGCTTTTGAACCAAGGCGCGCACATGCTGGCCGTGGGCTGTGACTACGACTTTGGCGCACCAGCGGCCAAGCTGGCCCAGGAGCGCGGCAAAGTCTCCTTTTTCTTATGTGCTGAAGATATTTTGGCGGGGCTACAGGGCGTAGGCTCCTACTCCTTTAGCGCATCGGTGTTAGCCCCGGTACAGGGGGCAACCATTACGGAATGGGCCTACCAGCGGCGCAAAGTGCGCAACATCTATGTGCTGCTGGATACCATGATTGCCTACAACCAAGGCGTGTGTGAAGGTTTTGACTGGATGGCCAAGCGCTTGCCAGAGCTAAAAATCCTAGGCCGTGGGGTTTATGAGGATAAGCCTGAGAGCATTGCCCAGCAGATTCAAGCCATCCAGGCCCTGCCGCAAAAGCCCGAGGCCGTCATGCTGTGCTCCATCATTCCCAGCGCAGCCAATATGGCCAGGGCGCTGCGGGAAGTGGGGATCAACGCCTTGCTACTCACCGGCTCGGCCACTGATGGCGAGTATTGGCTAGACCAAGTCCCGGGTTTGAGTGGATTTGCCCTGCCGGTGCAGGCCTCTGCCTTTGGTGATGACCCCAACCCGCTGATTGAAGCGTTTAACGACACCTACGCCCAGCGCTACGGGCAGATCGCCGCGGTCGTCGGCGTCGGCAACGGCTCGGGCGCCTGCCTCGAGGGCGAGCAGGCCGCGACCACGGTTCTCTTCGAGAACCTTTTCACGGGACGCCTCTGGCATGCCTCCGCCAGCTTCGA
>CAZMMM010000217.1:0-4189 GCA_964567385.1 uncultured Comamonas sp. | reverse complement strand
GCCTGGCCGCGCTCTACCAAGTCATTACCCAGGGGGTGGAAGGCACCTCCATGGTCAGCTACGAGCATTTAAGTGAGGCTGACCGCTGGGCGCTGGCGTTTTACTCGGGCATTTTGTCTTACGACCAAGCCACCACCGCCCAGGGCGAAAGCCTGTGGCAGGCGCAAGCACCTTTGCGCCAGCAGTTTGCCGATATGGGCGCGTTAACCACCGCCACCGCCGAGCAACTGGCCAAAACCATGCCGGCAAAAGAAGCCCGCGCCACCCTGGCCTATCTGCGTCAGAACCCGCAGGTCATCAACGCTGGCAAGCCCACCGGCATTGCCCTATCGCGCCTGCGCCTGCAAGAGAGCATGGCCGCCTTCCAGGCGCAAGACCATGCCAACGCCATGCGCCTGGCCTTGTCGGCCTATCTGGATGGTTTTGAGCCTCTGGAGCCTGCCGTTGCCGCCCGCGACAAGCCGCTGATGATTGCCGTTGAATCGGCCATGCTGCAATACCGCGCCGCCCTGGGGCAAAAAGATGCCGCTGCCGCCCAAGCCGCCGCTGGGCAATTAGAGGCGCAATTCCTGCAAGTAGAGCGCCTGCTGCAAGAGGGCGCGAATGACACCACCGCCACCTTCCTGGGTGCATTCACCATCTTGCTGCGCGAGGGGCTGGAGGCGCTGCTCATCGTCATCGGCACGATTGCCCTGCTGCGCCGCGCCAAGCGCACAGATGCCTTGAACTATGTACACGCGGGCTGGGTCAGCGCCTTGGTGGCCGGTGGCCTGACTTGGCTAATCGCCACCTACCTGGTGGAAATCAGCGGAGCCAGCCGCGAGTTGACCGAGGGCATTGGCTCGGTGCTGGCGGCGGTGATTTTGCTCAGTGTTGGCCTATGGATGCACAGCAAGAGCAGCGCCGACCGCTGGCAGGAATACCTCGATGGCAAGCTACAACACGCGCTGGGCAAAGGCTCGCTGTGGGGCTTGTTCGCCCTGTCCTTCATCGCCGTCTATCGCGAAGTATTTGAAACCGTGCTGTTCTACACCGCCCTGGCGGCTGACGGCCATTACAACGCCTTGGCGGGCGGTGGCCTGGCCGCCGTTGCGGTGCTGGTGGTGATTGCCTGGCTGCTGCTCAAAACCAGCGCCCGTATGCCGATTAGCAAGTTCTTTAACGCCACCTCCATCCTGGTGGGCTTCCTGGCCGTGGTGCTGATTGGCAAGGGCGCATCCGCCCTGCAAGAAGCGGGCTGGCTAGGCGCTACCCCCTGGGCCAATGCCCCCCGCATGGAATGGCTGGGCATCTACCCCACCGCCCAAACCATAACCGCCCAGTTGCTGATGCTGGCTGTGGTGGTGCTGGGCTTTGGTTATAACTACTGGGCAGCGCGTCAAGCTAAGGCGTAAGAGCCCCCAAGCCCCACCAACAAGCCCATGCCCCACTTGCAACAAGGGGGCATGGGCTTGGTGTTTATGCCTAGCGCCGCTTATGACTACCTAGCATGGTCGGCAAAAGCATGGCAGCAGTATTTGGCCTGCAAGCCAGCCACTTTGGCCTACAGTTGCCACACACCACACCTCTTTCACGCCATGCACATCCAACAACTTGAAAACGAACTCTGGGAAGCCGCTGACCAGCTACGCGCCAACTCCAAGCTAACGGCTGCTGAATACGCCATGCCCGTGCTGGGGCTGATTTTTCTGTGCCACGCGGACAACCGCTTCAAAGCCTATCTGCCCCAAATTGAAGCCAGCATCCCCGCACAAATGCCCACTGCCGAGCGCGAGCCGCAGCTCAAGCGGCTGTTTCAGGGCAAGGCCGCCATCTACCTGGCACCAGCGGCACGTTTTGACCACATTGCCAACCTGCCGCAAGGCGCACAAGTGGGCGACCTGATTGATACCGCTATGGACGCGGTAGAGGCCGACTACCCCATTCTGGCGGGCGCACTGCCACGCGGCTATGCCGCTTTTGAGCCTGAGCTACTGGCCGGGCTGGTGAAAATCTTCAACCGCCCCAGCATCAAAACCGCCACCGGCGACGTGTTTGGGCGCATTTATGAATACTTCCTCAATAAATTTGCCATCAGCGGTGCGCAAGAGGGCGGCGAGTTCTTCACCCCGCCCTCCCTGGTGCGCATGATTGTCAACATCATTGAGCCTGACCACGGCCTGGTGCTAGACCCAGCCTGCGGCTCTGCCGGTATGTTTGTGCAGACCAGCCACTTTATTGAAGGCAAAGGCCGCCAGCAGGCCAATGACTGGGCCACCTTCTACGGCCAGGAAAAAAGCGACACCAACACCAAACTGGCCCGCATGAACTTGGTGGTGCATGGGCTGGATGCCAGCAATATCCGCCAAGGCAACACCTTTTACGAGCAGTATGAGGAGCTGATTGGCCAGTGCGACTTCGTCATGGCCAACCCGCCGTTTAACGTTGATGGCGTAGAGACCAAAAAAATACAGTCGCAGGTCGATGCAGCAGGCCGCCTACCCTTTGGCCTGCCCGGCCTGAACGCCAAAACCGGCGCTATCAGCAACGCCAACAGCTTATGGATTCAATACTTCTACGCCTACCTTAATGCCAGTGGCCGCGCCGGTTTTGTCATGGCCTCCAGCGCCTCAGACGCGGGTAATAAAGACCGCGACATCCGCGAACAACTGGTGAACACCGGCCATGTGGATGTCATGGTGGCCATAGGCAATAAATTCTTCTACACCCGCAGCCTACCCTGCACCCTGTGGTTCTTTGACAAAGGCAAACCCGCTGATGTGCAAGACCAGGTGCTGATGCTGGATGCCCGCAACATCTATACCGTCGTGTCGGCGCGCTCCCACATCTTCAGCGAAGAGCAACTGGCCAACCTCAACGCCATCGTCTGGCTGCACCGGGGCGAAGACGACAAATTCCGCGCCCTCATCGCCCGCTACCAGCAGCAAGTTGATGCTTGGCTAGCCCAACTGCCCCAGCACATAGCCGCAGACGCTGCCGCCGTGCAAGCCCTGGCCGCTCCGCTGGCCGCCTTTGCCAACGCGGCCACCCTGACCGAACTCAACGCCAATGCCGAGCCAGCGCAACAACTCAGCCCAGCCCAGTGGGATGCTTTTAAGGCCGAACTAGCCAGCGCCCAGGCCCAGATTGATACCGCCCACACCGCGTTGCAAGCCCTGCTCACCACCTGCGCCCAGGCCCGCAGCGCCATTGCGCAAACCGACGCCAGCCGCCACGCCGCACAAGTGGCACTGCAAGCCACGCTGGAGCAACTCAGCCCCAAGCTTAAAGCCGCCACTAAAACCCTGGAGGCGCAGCACAAGCAATGGCTCAAGCTGCTGGACACGGCAGAAAAAACCCTGCGCGCCCGCCAAAGCAAAGCTTGGGACGGCAAAGCCGCCCGCGAGGCCAAACGCGCCCTGCTGGCAGCGGATGCCAAAAAAAACGAAGCCCCCACCGTGCGCGACGCGGTGCTGCAAGCGCTCAAGCAGGCGGCCTACTTCATCGCCCAGGTGCATTGGCTGCACAGCCGTTTTCCCGAGGGCTATTACGCCGATGTGCCCGGCCTGTGCAAAATTGTTACGCAGGATGAAATTGCCGCCAACGATTACTCCCTGACCCCTGGGCGCTATGTGGGCGTGGCTTTGGCGCAGGAGGACGATGAAGAAGACTTTGCCGAAACCATGCGCACCATCCATGCGGAGCTGGCTGATTTAAACGACAAGGCGGCAGAGCTGGCAGCGCGCATTGCGGGGAATTTTGAGGAGTTGATGGGATGAGCAAAAAAACCCCAAACCACCCCACCCGCAAACCCGCCGCCGATCTGGTGCGCTCCTCGGCAGCGGAATACCTCACCTTCATTGCCGCTACGGGCGACAACCCGCAGTCGGTGGAAATGCGCTACGAGGACGAGAACATCTGGCTCACCCAAAAAATGATGTCTGCCTTATACGATGTGACGGTTTCGGCCATCAACCAGCACCTCAAACGCATCTTTGCAGACGCTGAGCTGGAAGCGGCGGCAACTATTAAGAAATACTTAATAGTTCAATCCGAAGGCAACCGAACCGTCCAGCGCGAAGTGGAGCACTACAACCTGCAAGCCATCATCGCGGTGGGCTTCAAGGTCAATAACGAACGCGCCGTGCAATTTCGCAAGTGGGCGGGGCAGATCGTCAAGGACTACACCATCCAGGGCTGGACGATGGCT
>CAZMMM010000216.1:2479-4205 GCA_964567385.1 uncultured Comamonas sp. | reverse complement strand
GGGCGAACATTTGGTGTGCAGTCCTTGCGAAAAAGAGGTCTGAGGCGCTTGCTCTTGACGTGATGCTGTTTTCACGCGACCCGGGTCGGAGGTGCTGCTGTCGCTCTTGCCGATAAGTCGGTAATTATAGGCTGGGCAAAAAATATCAAGCCCTGATTTGAAAAAAATGTCAAGTCTGGCGGCTACGTGCTAACAAGGCTTGGTAGCGCTGGCGTACTTCTTGGTTAGAGGGGTCTTGAGCGTAAGCCTGCGCCAGCTCGGTGAGCAGCTGGTGCAGGCGGCGGCTCAGCCAGGGTTTGAGGATGCTGCGCAGCTCAGCGTACTGTGCTTGGGCATCGTCTTCGGGATGGGCGTGGGGGCTGTGCATTACCTGCTGCGCCCAGTCTTGGTGGGGGTTGTCTTGGAGCTGCTGCTGCAATACTGGCCAGCTCAATACACCCTGCTCCAGATACAAGCTCTCTAGCCAGGCAAACAGCGGGCCGTGCGGGGCGGGCATGTGTACCAGGGCATCCCAGTCGTCATTGTCTAAGTGCTGCAGCAAGCCCATGTCCGACAGCAGCAGGCGCACGGCTTGGTCTGGCCCGGTGGTAATCGGCTGGCGCAAGCTGGGGGCGGGGGGTCGCCTGTCTTGCGCCCCGCGCCATGGTTTGCGCCGTGCCCCATAGGGGCTGCGGCCTTGGCCAGGGTCTGGTGGCCAAGGTGCTGGCGTATCCCAGGCATGCTCAGGCGGTGGTAGTGGGGGCTGGTTGCCGCCTCTGCCCGCCTCTCTCTGGGCCAGCTCGCGCTGCCATATACCCTCCAGCTCATCAACGGGCAGCTGCACCAGCTGGGCCAATTCCTGCAGCATGAGGCGTTTGAGCATGCCCTCTGGCAACAAAGCCCATAACGGCAGCGCCTGGCTGGCCATGCGTGCACGCCCCGGGGCTGTGCCCAGGTCGCAGGTGTCGCTGGCCAACTGCTGCAAAAACACATTAAAGGGCTGGGCCGCATGCACCAGGCGGGCAAAAGCATCAGCCCCTTGTGCGCGAATGTAGCTATCGGGGTCATGCTCAGCGGGCAGGAACAAAAATTTGGCGCTGCGCTGGTCGCTCAGGTGGGGTAGCACCGCCTCCAGCGCTTTGGCTGCGGCGCGGCGCCCAGCATCATCACCGTCAAAGCTAAAGACGATGCTGTCAGTAAAGCGATACAGCTTGTGCACATGCTCAGGCGTGCAGGCTGTGCCCAAGGTTGCCACGGCATTGGCAAAGCCCAGCTGGGCCAAGGCCACCACATCCATATAGCCTTCACACACCAGGGCGTAGCCCGCTTCTCGCAAGGCGGTGCGCGCTTCAAACAAGCCGTAAAGCTCGCGCCCCTTATGAAACAGTGGAGTTTCTGGCGAGTTCAAATACTTGGGCTTATCGTCGCCCAGCACACGCCCGCCAAAGGCGATGCACTGGCCCTTAGTGTCCCGAATGGGGAACATGATGCGCTGGCGAAAGCGGTCGTAGCGTTTGCCGCCACCAACGCCAGCCTCCCCCTCAGCCTGAATGACTAAACCGGCCTCCTCCAGCAAAGCGCCGCCGTAGTCGGCCACCACGCTAGAGAGAAAATTCCACCCCGCCGGCGCATAGCCCAGGCCATAGCGCTGGCTAATGCTGGCCGACAGCCCCCTGCCCTTGAGGTAGTCAATCGCTTGCTTGCTACTGCCCAGCTGCTGGCCATAGGCGGTGGCGGCCTGCTCCAT
>CAZMMM010000216.1:0-2469 GCA_964567385.1 uncultured Comamonas sp. | reverse complement strand
TCAAGGCGTAGAGCTGTTGTTGCTGGCTTTTGCGCTCTTGCTGCTGCTGGCGCTGCTGGGGGCTGAGGCGCTCAGACTCAGGCAGCGCCACGCCCAGCTCTTGCGCCAGGGATTGCACGGCCTCCATAAAGTCCATGCCCGTGTGCTCGCGCAGGAAGGCAATGGCATCCCCACCCTTGCCGCAGCCAAAGCAGTGAAAAAACTGCTTGCTGGGGCTGACGCTAAACGAGGGCGACTTTTCCCCATGAAAGGGGCATAGCCCCATGAAGTTGGCCCCGCTTTTCTTCAAGGGCACATAGCGGCCCACGACATCCACAATGTCCACCCGTTGAAGCAGGTCTTGAATAAAAGAAGCAGGTATCGACACGGTTGCAACAACCCCCAAGCAGACGCAAAAAAGCCCGACATATTACTGCCAGGCTATCAAGAAGGGAAAAGAAGGGGCAAACGCCCAAGCGTGCGTGCCTAGTGCAGCATTAACGCGCCAGGATTTTTGCTTTTACCAGCGCGCGCTGGTGGCGAGCACAGGCCGCATTCGTAATGCTTGGCGTTTTCGTACATTTCTGTGACAAACATGCCGCTGCACTTGCTGCACTTGGTGCGGGTAAGCATCTGCGCATCCACAAACTTCACCAAGCGCCAAGCACGGGTAAAGGACAGCAGGCTATCGAGCTCAAGCGCCTGGGTCTGCTCCAGGTAGAGGCGGTAGGCTTTGGTAAGCACTTCAATAGCGTCCGCATCCACGCCCTTGGAAAGGTATTCGTAAATGTTCAAGAACAGCGAGCTATGGATGTTTTCCTGCCAAGTCAAAAACCAGTCGGTAGAGAACGGCAGCTGGCCCTTGGAAGGGGATTTGCCTGCAATCTCTTTGTACAGGCGAATCAGGCGCTCGTAGGACAGATTTGTTTCAGACTCTAAAACCTGCATGCGCGCGCCCATTTCAATCAGCATGGCAGCACGCTCAATCTGGCGCGATTCATTCAACACACTTTTCGCAGCAGCTTTGCTGAGCTTGCTGGCGGTGGCTTGGATTTGGGCTTGCATCGTAATTTCCTCCTATCCCACAAAGACGGCGCTTTAGAGCACTTCCGTTACGCGGCTGGCCATGACGATGTTGGCGTGCATGGTGTTGAGCGCATCGTTGGTGTTCTTGACGCTGCTGTGGTTGGTCAGCAGGCTCCAGACCATTTCATCATCAGCACGGAAGCTGCACAGCAAGGTATTGCGCGATGCCAGCTTGAGCACTTGGCCGGCTGACAAGGTGACCAGCAGGTCGCAAGCCTCTTCGCTCAGGCCCAGGCGGAAGATGGCCTCGGCTTTATCCTGGCGAATCAGGTTTTGCGCCAGCATCAGATAGGTCAGATTGGCTTCGCGGATTTCAGCCAGAATTTGTTCGTTGCTGTTCATGGTGCTTCCTTTCCAGATAGGCCTTATTCGGTGCTGGGGCAAAAGCGCTGAGGTAGCTGGTTTGGGCTGCGACTGAGCTTTTGCGATTAGCTTGGAAGCGATTGTGCAATCAGTGTTGGGGCAACTTGAGTCAGCGCTGGCCTATGCCTTTTGTAGGAAGTAGGGGAGGTTTTTTGTCAGACAAACTGCCATGCTTTGTCAGATTTTTTCTTACATGGCAGATCCAGCGGCTGCTGGCTTGACGGGTATCCAGGGCAACGGCGGCAATCATGCCAAAAAACAAAGACGGCTATAGAAGTAAAAAGCCACTATAGACCGCCTTGTTATGCCCTTCAGCGCAGGCTATTGGCCTGCCACGGGGCGGCTGGGGTCGCTACACCATTGGCTCCAGCTGCCCGCCATCAGGCCCGTGGGCGCAAAGCCTGCATGCTCCATGGCCAGCATATTGGGCAGGGCACTAACACCGCTACCGCAGTAATGCACCACTTCGGTACTGTCTTGGCCTTGCAGCAAAGCCTCAAACTCAGCCTTCAGCAAGGGCGCAGGCTTGAAGCGCCCATCCAGAGCGATATTGCGCGTAAAGGGGCGGTTGAGCGCCCCAGGCACATGGCCAGCCACGGGGTCTAGTGGCTCTACCTCACCCCGATAGCGCTCTGGCGCACGCGCATCAATCAAGCTGGGAGTATCGGCTTGGCCCAGGCGATGCTGCACCTCCTCCACCGTCCATAAGCGGCGCAAGGGGGCTTGCAGCACAAAGCGGTCTTCACTGGCTGGCAAGGGCTGCTCAGGCCCAGCTGCCAGCGCCCCGCCCTGCTCTTGCCAGGCTTGCAGGCCGCCATCTAGCACGGCCACGGCCTCGTGCCCGGCCCATTTCAGCATCCACCACAGGCGGCCTGCGTAGTTCACGCCCTGGCGGTCATACACCACGGCTTGCATGTGGCTGCCAAAGCCCACGGCATTGAGCCATTGGGCAAAGCGCTCGCGGCTGGGCAAGGGGTGGCGGCCACCGCTGGCGGGCTGGGGGTCATCAGGCTGGGCGCTAAGGTCAGTATCTAAATCAGC
>CAZMMM010000215.1:2380-4233 GCA_964567385.1 uncultured Comamonas sp. | reverse complement strand
CCGCGCCCACGCCGGTGTCGGCCTATCTGCACTCGGCCACCATGGTTAAGGCGGGTGTGTTTTTGATGGCGCGGCTGTGGCCGGTGCTCAGTGGCACGGATGAATGGTTCTGGCTGGTAGGCGGCGCAGGGGCGTTAACGCTGCTGCTGGGCGGCTATTTGGCGCTGTTTCAAAACGACCTCAAGGGGCTGCTGGCCTATTCCACCATCTCCCACCTGGGCTTGATTACCCTGCTGCTGGGCTTGAACAGCCGCTTGGCAGCGGTGGCGGCGGTGTTTCACATCATCAACCACGCCACCTTCAAGGCCTCGCTGTTTATGGCGGCGGGCATTCTGGACCACGAAAGCGGCACGCGGGACATTACCCGCCTATCCGGCCTCAGGCACATGATGCCGCTGACCGCCACCTTGGCCTGCGTGGCCAGTGCGGCTATGGCCGGGGTTCCGCTGCTCAACGGCTTCCTCTCTAAAGAAATGTTTTTTGCCGAGGCGGTGTTTTTAGATGCCGTGCCCTGGGTGCGCATCAGCCTGCCCTTGGTAGCCACCTTGGCGGGGATTTTTAGCGTGGCCTATTCGCTGCGCTTTACGGCAGATGTGTTTTTTGGCCCCAAAGCCACGGATTTACCGCGCAAGCCGCACGAACCACCGCACTGGATGCGCGTGCCCGTGGAGCTGCTGGTGCTGATGTGCTTAATCGTTGGCATCTTCCCCGCTTGGGCGGTGGGCGATGTGCTGCGCGCTGCTGCTACGCCTGTGGTGGGCGGCGATTTGCCCAGCTTTAGCCTGGCGGTTTGGCATGGCTTGAATGCGCCCTTCATCATGAGCTTGATTGCGCTTTTTGGCGGCATCGCCCTGTTTGCCGCCCTGCGCTGGCTGCGCAATCGCGAAGTGCTGCAAGAGCAAGTACCGCTGCTGCACCGCATCGACGGCAAGCGCATATTTGAAAACCTGCTGGCGCGTCTGAGCCTGGCCGGGCGCAATCTGCGCCGCTTGCTCAACACCCAGCAACTGCAATGGCAAATGCTGTGGCTGGTGCTCATTAGCCTGCTGGCTGGTGCGCTGCCCATTGTGTTGCACCAAAGCCCCTGGATTGGCGAAGGCCAACGCGCCCCAGTCGCCCCGGCTTTTGCCCTGCTGTGGGTAGTGGGCGGGCTGTGCGCCCTGGGTGCGGCGTGGAAGGCGAAGTTTCACCGCATGGCCTCGCTCATCATGATGGGTGGTGCGGGCTTGGTCACTTGCCTGACGTTTTTGTGGTTCTCTGCGCCGGATTTGGCGCTGACCCAGTTGGTGGTGGAAATCGTCACCACCATCCTGATTTTGCTGGGGTTGCGCTGGCTGCCTCGGCGCGACCAGTACATGCCCCCCGCCCATGCCCAGCGCAGCGCAGCGCGTCGGCGGGTGCGCGATGCCTTGATTGCCCTGGCCAGTGGCCTGGGCATGGCCTGGCTGGCCTTGGCCATGATGAGCCGCACTTATGAGGACAGCAGCGCCACCTTCTTCCTGGAACACGCGCTAGACGGGGGCGGTGGCAGCAACGTCGTCAACGTCATGCTGGTGGACTTCCGGGGCTTTGATACCTTTGGCGAGATTGTGGTGCTGGGCATTGTGGCGCTCACCATCTACGCCCTGCTGCGCCGCTTTCGCCCAGCGCGTGAAACCATGGACTTGCCCGAGCAGCAGCGTTTTCTGGCTGGTGACTTACAGACCGACCTGTTCAACCCACGCAATGCGCAAGATACGGCCATTGGCTATCTGATGGTGCCTGCCGTGCTGGTGCGCCTGCTGCTGCCCTTTGCCACCATGGTGGCGGTGTATATGTTTTTGCGCGGCCATAACGAGCCGGGCGGCGGCTTT
>CAZMMM010000215.1:246-2370 GCA_964567385.1 uncultured Comamonas sp. | reverse complement strand
GGGGCTGGTGTTCTCGGTGGCGCTGCTGCTGCAATACATCGTCTCAGGCACGCAGTGGGTGGAGGCGCATATGCCCCTCTTCCCCCGCCGCTGGATTGGCGCGGGGCTGCTGTTTGCCATTGCCACCGGCCTAGGGGCACTGGTGGCGGGCTATCCCTTCCTGACCAGCCACAGCTTCCACTGGAACCTGCCCTGGGTGGGCGAGATTCACCTGGCCAGCGCCACCTTCTTTGATATTGGCGTGTTTGCCCTGGTTGTCGGCTCTACCCTGCTGATTTTGACGGCCTTGGCGCACCAGTCGGTACGCGCCCACCGCTACCACGCCCGTATGCTGGAAGAGGCCGCTGCCGAGCTGCCCAATGGCAGTGCTACGACAGATGCGGCTGCTACGCCCAGCACCTAGCCCCACATAAAACACACCACACACACCACGCACCCCCACACTTGTATGGAAATTATTTTGGCTCTTGGCATCGGTGTTTTGACCAGCGCAGGCGTTTGGCTGCTGCTGCGTCCGCGCACCTTTCAACTCATTATTGGGCTATCGCTGCTGTCGTATGCGGTCAACCTGTTTATTTTCAGCATGAGCCGCCAGGGGCTGATGATTGGTAAAGAACCCGTCATCAAAGAAGGCGTACTGGCCAACTTGCAGCATTACGCCGACCCCCTGCCCCAGGCGCTGGTGCTCACCGCCATTGTGATTGGCTTTGCCATGACGGCGCTGTTCTTGGTGGTGCTGCTGGCCTCACGCGGCATGGCGGGCACTGACCATGTGGACGGCATCCGCGCACGCGATGCGCAGGAGATGCCATGAGCAGCCCTGCCGCTACCGCCATCGCTGCCCCCACCCTATTCGCACAGCTGCTACAGCCCTTGGGCGACTGGATGCCGCACCTGATGTTGGTGCCCATTGTGCTGCCCATGTTCACCGTAGCGCTGATGCTGCTGATTGGCGAAGAGCGCCAGCGCACCAAGGTAGTGATCAACACGGCATCCACCATTTTGGGCTTGCTGGCCGCTTGCGCCCTGCTGTTGTGGGCTGACCAGGTGCAGGGCACACAAGCGCCCCAGCAAGTCGGTGTGTATCTAGCAGGCAACTGGGCTGCGCCCTTTGGCATCAGCCTGGCGCTAGACCGCTTAACGGCGCTGATGCTGGTGCTGAGCAGTTGCGTAGCGCTGGCCGCCTGTGTGTTTGCCGCGGCCCGCTGGCACAAGGCGGGGGTGCATTTTCATGTGCTGTTTCAGTTTCAGCTCATGGGGCTGGCCGGGGCGTTTTTAACGGCAGACTTGTTCAACCTGTTCGTCTTTTTTGAAATCATGCTGGCCGCCTCTTACGGCCTGCTGCTGCACGGCTCGGGGCGCTTGCGGGTGCAGGCAGGGCTGCACTATGTGGCGATTAACCTGGCCGCCTCCTCGCTGTTTTTGATTGGCGCGGCCATGCTCTATGGCCTGACGGGCACGCTCAATATGGCGGATTTGGCGCGTCTGATTCCCGCCGTGCCTGCCGCAGACCGGGGGCTGCTGCACGCCGCAGCGGGTATTTTGGCCACGGCCTTCCTGATTAAATCGGCGCTGTGGCCGCTGAACTTCTGGCTGGTTCCTGGCTATAGCAGCGCCACCGCCCCTGTGGGCGCGGTATTTGCGCTGATGACCAAAGTCGGCATCTATACCTTGCTGCGCTTGTGGACGCTGCTGTTTTCTGCCGAGGCTGGGGACTCCGCCCTGTTTGGCAGCCCCTGGCTAATGGGCGGCGGCATGTTGACCATGCTGTTTGGCGGCATTGGCATGTTGGCCGCGACCAGGTTGACCCACTTGGCGGCCTATGCGGCCATTTTGTCCTCTGGCACTTTGCTGGCGGCCATGGGTTTTGGCCAGACCATGCTGACCGCCGGGCTGCTGTACTACCTGCCCAGCTCCACTATGGCGGTGGCCATTTTGTTCATGCTGGCCGATGCCATGGACCGCTGGCGCAACGACGGCTCCAGCTTTGCCGATGTCGATGATGAGCAAGCGCCCTTCCTCAGCCACGACTTGGTTCCCGCTGCCCATATCAATCTGGACGATGAAGAGCAAGCGCTGATTGGCCGCCCCATGCCCGCCGCTGCTGCATTTTTGGGCTTGGCC
>CAZMMM010000215.1:0-236 GCA_964567385.1 uncultured Comamonas sp. | reverse complement strand
GCTTTATTGGCAAATTTGCCATGCTGACCTCGCTGGTCAACCCTGATGGGCTAGGCAACTCGCAGGACTACCGCACCACCGGCCTGGGCTGGCTGCTGATGGCGCTGATGATTGGCACCGGCCTGCTGGCCTTAATCGCCCTGACCCGCGCAGGCATTCGCCACTTTTGGGCGACGCATGGCCGCAGTACCCCGCATATTCGCCTGGCTGAGGGGCTGCCCATTGCCGCCCTCATG
>CAZMMM010000214.1:2778-4255 GCA_964567385.1 uncultured Comamonas sp. | reverse complement strand
AGCGGCTTGCCGTTGATGGTGGCATCCTGGGAATTGGGCTTGATGCGCACCAGCATGCCGTTGCGGTTAATCGTCCAGACCCCGGCAAACTCATCCCAGCGGGTGCTGGCATCCATGCCTTCCAGTGCTTTGTCCAGTGGCAGCATTTCAGCCGGGCCGCCATGCGCCCAGGCCGGTGCGCTGGGCAACGCCGCGCCTGCCAGCACCGCCGCCGTTGCCAGAGCCAGGGCGCTGAGCTTGCCGCGTGCGCCAGAAAAAGCGGGGGTTTTGTGTGGGTTGTGCATCGTTGTCTCTCTTGGTTATTTGGTAATTAAGTAGTTGGGTGATTTAGGAATGGTTTTTGGCAACAAAAATCATCAATGCGCAATACAGACGGACTTGACCTCAGTGAAAGCTTCCACCGCGCCCGCGCCAAACTCGCGCCCGATGCCCGATTGCTTGAAGCCGCCAAACGGCATGGTCGGGTCAATGAGCAAGTGGGTATTCACCCAGACCAGGCCGGACTCCACACGCGGAATCAGGTTCATGGCACGGCTCAAGTCCCGCGTCCAGATGCTGGCAGTCAGGCCGTAGTCGCTGTCGTTGACCAGGTTCATGGCTTCGTCATCGGAATCAAAGGGCAGCACCGCCAGCACCGGGCCAAAGATTTCCTCACGCGCCACCGCCATCTCGGGGGTGACACCTTCCAGCACCGTGGGCTGGACATAAAAGCCCGGCTGGTCGAGCAAGCCCCCGCCCGTCACTGCGCGTGCGCCCTGCTCGCAGGCTTTGCTCAACTGGCGACCAATAGACTGCTGCTGGCGCTGCGACACCACCGGGGTAATCTGCGAATCCGGGTCCAGACCGGGGCCAATCTGCATGCCGGACACTGCGCCCGCCAGCGCCTGCACAAACTCCTGATAACGCGAGCGATGCACAAAAAAGCGCGATGCTGCCGCGCAGACTTGGCCTGAGTTGGTCAAGCCGCCCATGATGGCCCCCTGCACCGCCTGCCCAATGTCTGCGTCCTCGCACACCACCATTGGGTTCTTGCCGCCCAGTTCCAGCGTGAAGCGTGCCATGCGCTCCAGCGCCGCCGTGCCCACCTGGCGGCCTGCGGCGGTCGAGCCGGTGAAGGTAATCTTGCGCACCAGGGGGTGCGCCACCAGCGCCTTGCCGGTGTCCACCCCGCCCAGCACCAGGTTGAAGACACCAGGGGGAATCCCGGCTTCCACCGCCAGGCGTGCCAGCAGCAGCGCCGTCATCGGTGTTTCTGGCGAGGGCTTGAGTACCACGGTGCAGCCAGCAGCCAAAGCGGGAATCAACTTCCAGGCGGCAATCATCAGCGGGAAGTTCCAGGGCACGATGCCTGCCACCACGCCCACCGGCTCGCGGCGCGTGTAGGTGGTGAACTTGGCCCCAGGCGGCATGGCAATGGAGCTGTCCATCGTGCGCCCTTCCAGCTTGGTCGCCCAGCCCGCCATGTAGCGGATGAACT
>CAZMMM010000214.1:0-2756 GCA_964567385.1 uncultured Comamonas sp. | reverse complement strand
CATGCGCGTCACATGGATGGATTTGCCCTGGTTGAGCGATTCCATCTGCGCCAGGGTTTCGCCATGCTCGGCTACCTTGGCGGCAAAATCCAGCAGGATGCGCTCGCGGTCTGCCGGACGCAGGCCCGACCAGCGGCCATCCTTGAATGCTTGGTGCGCCGATTGCACGGCCTTGTCCACCGTGTCCGCATCGGCAAACAGCACCTGGGCAATGGCCGCGCCCGTGGCCGGATCCACCACGCTATGCGCTGCGCCACTTTGGGCGACGGTCTTGCCATCGACAAAGCTGGCATGGGTTTGCGCCAGAAAATCCTGGACTTCGGAATGAAGGGTTAGTACAGCCACAATGAGTCTCCTTGCTGGAATTAATCGACCAGCAAAGAGTAGCCCAGGGGCCAAAAAAGGATTTTGTTGTTCCTGCCAAAAGCTATGGCAGTTCTGCCAAAGTGCGCAGCTTCAGCGTATCAGCGCGTTAGTGGCAGTGGCGTTTGCGGTAGTCGCTGGGCGACAGGCCAAAGTATTTCTTGAAGGCCAGCGAGAAGTGGCTGGCATCGGCAAAGCCCCAGGCATAGGACAAAGCACCCAGGTTGGTAGCCGCCGCGCCGCCTGAGCGCAGCGCCTCGGCGCAGCGCTCCAGACGGCCATTGCGGATGTATTGCGACACCACCTGCTGCTGGCCCGCAAAGGCCCGATACAGCCCGCGCACCGATACGCCAATGGCCTGGGCAATGCCCTCGGGCGACAAGCTGGTATCGGCCAGGTTGTCTTCGATATAGCGGCAGGCGCGGGTGTATAGCCTGTTCTGGGCGCTGCTGTCCTCCCCCTGCGCTGTGTGAAACACAACGGGCTTGAGCAGCCCACTGAGCGCTGCCAGCAGGGCATCGGATTCCAGCGCCGTCATCTCCTGCTGGCGATGGATGGCCGCATCCAACACTAAGTCTTGCACCCACTTACCCAGCATGGAGCTGCCCGCAATGCGCTGGGCGCAGGCGGCCCTGACCTGGCGCTGCGGCTCCATCAGCGCCGAGGGCAGAATCACCGAGATTTGCTGTGAATCGGTCATGTGCACATTGAATGGCTTGCTACTGTCCAGTACAGCCAAATCGCCCGGCATCAACTGAATACGTGCATCCAGCTGCTCAATACAGGCCTGACCCTGCAATTGCAAAACCGCATAAAAAATACGGGCGCTGTCTTTATCCAGATGCTGCTTTTGCTTGAGCAGGCTGACGCGTGCGCCTTCCACCAGACTCATGTGCAGCGCCCCACAGCGCAAATCTTGAAGCTGCCCTGCAAACCGCTCACCAAACGGCTGTGCAGCAAAAGAGCCACAAACACGATGCACTTGAGCCAGCCACTGCTCAAACGCGTTGTCACGTTGCAGCGCTGACGAGGGACTGTGGAGGGTTGTCGAAAACATAGGAAACTCGCCGCACACGGTATGCGAATACTAAATTTGCATAAACGGCGGATGCTACTGAATTTTCCCCTCTACTCAGACTAGGGTATTCCCTCTCAACCTCTAGCAAACTTGGGCTCAAGCAACTGCAAACGCAAAAAAGGACGTGCATGCACGTCCTTTTTCATGAGTCTTTTAAGGGTGTAGCTTAAGCTTGCTCGCCAGCCACTTCCACGCTCAGCTCTACCACTACGTCGGTGTGCAAAGCGACATCTACAGTCGTTGCAGAGACGGTTTTGATAGGGCCTTCGGGCATACGCACCTGGGCTTTCACTACGTCAAAGCCTTGGGCTTTCAGGGCTTCGGCGATGTCGGCGTTGGTCACGGAGCCAAACAAGCGGCCATCTACGCCAGCCTTTTGGCTCAGTTGCAGCGTCAAGTCCTTGAGCTTTTCAGCTACAACTTGAGCGGCAGCCAGCTTCTCAGCGGCTTGCTTTTCCAGTTCAGCGCGGCGGGCTTCAAACTCAGCCTTGGCGGCTTCGGTCGCGCGGCGGGCTTTGCCGGTGGGAATCAGGAAGTTACGGGCGTAGCCGTCTTTAACCTTGACGATGTCGCCCAGGTTACCCAAATTCAGCACTTTTTCGAGCAGGATAATTTGCATGTCAGCTTCTCCTTAGATTTTGTGCTGGTCGGTGTAGGGCAGCAGAGCCAGGAAGCGCGCGCGCTTGATAGCGGTATTGAGCTGGCGCTGGTAAATAGCGCGCGTACCGGTCAGGCGGGCGGGGATGATTTTGCCGTTCTCGGCGATAAAGTCGCGCAGAACATCAACGTCTTTGTAGTCAATCTCTTCTACACCAGCGACGGTGAAGCGGCAGAAGCGCTTGCGCTTGAACAGCAGGGATTGGGTATTGCGCTTGGGGCGCTTGTCTTTGTTGAACTTTTTGAATGCGGCCATTGCTGGACCTCTTTGAAAATTAATTTTGTTGCATATCCTGGATATGAAAAACCACCGTTTTACTGTTGCGCGGTGTGGCTAAAAAGCCTTGAAACCGCCAGCAGCTTTGCGGCGCTTGCCGAACAACAGGAGGAAAACGGCGAAAATGCCGCTCTGTTACCGTAGTATTATAAATGAAAAGCGGCGGGATGTCAAATAGAATTTTCGGTTTTTCCGTTTGTCGGTTTTCAGCGGAAAGGGTAAAATTTTTTCGGCGTGTCTGAAGAAACAAGTAAAAAGGGGCGACTAATTGCGCTGTTGAAATATTTATGTACATATACAGATGAAAATCATCCAGTAACAACGCAGGAACTAATTGATGCAATGGAGAATATGGGCTATAGCGCAAACCGCAAAACCATT
>CAZMMM010000213.1:0-4260 GCA_964567385.1 uncultured Comamonas sp. | reverse complement strand
GGGCTGGAGCGCCTGGCCGCCATCATGCAGCATGTGCACAGCAACTACGAGATTGACCTGTTTGACGCGCTCATCAAAGCCGCTGCGCGTGAAACCGGCTGCCAAGACTTGGCCAACCCCTCGCTCAAAGTGATTGCCGACCACATCCGCGCCACCAGCTTCTTGGTGGTCGATGGTGTCATCCCCAGCAACGAAGGCCGGGGCTATGTGCAACGCCGCATCATCCGCCGCGCTATTCGCCACGGTTACAAGTTGGGGCAGAAAAAACCCTTCTTCCACAAACTGGTGGCCGACCTGGCGCAGCAAATGGGTGCGGCCTACCCCAAGCTGGCCGCCCAGCAAGAGCGCATTACCGACATCCTGCGCGTGGAGGAGGAGCGCTTCTTCGAGACCCTGGCGCATGGCATGGAGATTCTGGATAGCGCCTTGGCTGGTGATGCCCAGCAATTGCCCGGTGATGTGGCCTTTAAGCTACACGACACCTATGGCTTCCCGCTGGATTTGACCAACGATGTCTGCCGCGAGCGTGGTGTGGCTGTGGACGAAGCCGGTTTTGATGCCGCCATGCAGCAGCAAAAAGAGCAGGCACGTGCCGCAGGCAAGTTCAAAATGGACAAGCTGCTGGACTACAGCGGCGAGGCCAACCTCTTCACCGGCTACGAGCACCTGGCCGAGCAGCAAGCCAAAATTGTGGCGCTGTACGCCGATGGCGTGGCCGTGGCCGAGCTGAAAGCCGGGCAAAACGGCATTGTGGTACTTGACCGCACTCCGTTCTATGCCGAAAGCGGCGGTCAGGTGGGCGACCAGGGCGTGATTACCGCAGGCAGCGCCCGCTTTACCGTGCAAGACACGCAAAAAATCAAGGCCGATGTGCATGGCCACCACGGCACATTGCAAGAAGGCGTACTCAGCGTAGGAGCCACCGTGCAGGCCGTAGTGGACGGGCAGGTACGCGCCGCCACCATGCGTAACCACAGCGTGACCCACCTTATGCACAAAGCCCTGCACGAAGTGCTGGGCGAGCATGTGCAGCAAAAAGGCAGCTTGGTGAATGCCGAGCGTACCCGCTTTGACTTTGCGCACAACGCCCCGGTCACCCCTGAGCAAATCCGCGAGATTGAGCGCCGCGTGAACGCTGAAATTCTGGCCAACACCTCGACCGAGGCGCGGGTGATGGACATTGAAGCCGCTAAATCCAGCGGCGCGATGATGCTGTTTGGCGAGAAATACGGCGATAGCGTGCGTGTGCTGGACATCGGCAGCAGCCGCGAGCTGTGCGGCGGCACGCACGTTGGCCGCACCGGCGATATTGGCCTGTTCAAAATTGTGGCTGAAGGCGGTGTAGCTGCAGGCGTGCGCCGCGTGGAAGCCATTACCGGTGAAAACGCCCTGGCCTATATGCAGCAGTTGGAGGCCACTGTAGGCAGCGCCGCCGCCACCCTAAAAACGCCGGTGGCCGAACTGCCCCAGCGCATAGGCCAAACGCTAGAGCAAGTCAAAGCGTTGGAAAAAGAAATTGCTGCCTTAAAAGGCAAGCTGGCATCCAGCCAGGGCGACGAGCTGCTATCGCAAGCCGTGGCCGTCAACGGCATCCAGGTACTGGCCGCCAATCTGCCCGGCGCAGATGCCAAAACCCTGCGCGACACCATGGACAAGCTCAAAGACAAGCTGGGGCAAGCCGCCATTGTGCTGGCCGCTGTGGATGGCGATAAGGTTCAACTGGCCGCCGGCGTAACCAAGGCGGAAACTGCCCGTATCAAAGCCGGTGAGCTGGTCAACTTTGTCGCTAGCCAAGTCGGCGGCAAAGGCGGCGGCAAGCCCGATATGGCGATGGCTGGCGGTACCCAACCCGCCGCCTTGCCCCAAGCGCTGCAAAGCGTAGCCGCCTGGGTAGCAGAGCGCTTGAACGGCTAAAACCCTGATAGCTTTACCCGCTTTGCTATATAAGCGGCGCGGTTTATTACAGAATGGGGGCATGAACACACATGTCCCCTCTTTCTTTTTGCCCTCTGTGCTTTCTGCTTCGGCCTTGGGTCG
This sequence comes from uncultured Comamonas sp., assembly GCA_964567385.1. Taxonomy (GTDB): domain Bacteria; phylum Pseudomonadota; class Gammaproteobacteria; order Burkholderiales; family Burkholderiaceae_C; genus Comamonas. The sequence goes on along the minus strand of CAZMMM010000213.1, from coordinate 2,223 downwards.
TCGTCAGTTTTTACAGCGCACTGCCGCCTGGGCAGTCGCTGGCGCGACCAGCGCAGCAGGCTTGCACCACGGCTTGGCACAAGCTGCGCCCAAGCAAAGCCTCGCCCAATTCACCCCGCCGCCCATGCAAGCACGCGAGGTAGCACCCGGCTGCTACTACGTGGAAGGCTTGTCCGCCCTAGGCTCGCCAGAGAACCAGAACTTTATCTCCAACGCGGGTTTTGTCGTCACCTCGGAATCGGTGGTGGTGATTGATGCCCTAGGCTCGCCCGCCCTGGCCAAGCGCCTGCTGGCAGAAATTGCCAAGGTCACGGATAAAAAAGTCAGCCATGTGGTGGTTACCCACTACCACGCTGACCATGTTTATGGCCTACAAGTTTTTGCTGATTTGGGCGCACAAATTCTGGCGCACCAGGCAGGGCGCGAATACCTACACGCAGAAACCGCCCAACTGCGCCTGGAAGCCTCGCGTGAAGAACTCGCGCCCTGGGTCGATGCCCAAACCCGCCTGGTGCAGGCCACGCAATGGCTGGAAGGCAGCCAACGCCTACAAGTGGGCGATACCGAGCTGCAACTGGAGCTGCTTGGCCCCGCCCACACGCCGGAAGACCTAGCCGTCTATCTGCCCAAGCAGCGCCTGCTGTATGCGGGGGACTTGGTGTTTCGCAGCCGCATCCCCTTTGTCGGTCAGGCCGACAGCCGTAGCTGGATAGAGGGGCTGGAAAAACTGCTGAAGTTTGATACCGAGGTCATCATTCCCGGCCACGGCCCCGTCTCTACCGAGGCGCGTAAGGACATGCAGCTCACCCGCGACTATCTGCTCTACCTGCGTAAAACCATGGGCAAGGCCGCCTACGACATGACCCCGTTTGACGAAGCCTACGCCGCAACCGACTGGTCAGAGTTTGAGCACCTGCCCCTATTCGATGCCGCCAACCGCATGAACGCCTACAACACCTATCTGCTGATGGAGCATGAGCAGGATTGAATGGACTAGCGCAGTGCAACAACCGTGGGATATTTTTTGCCAAGTCATAGACAACTATGGCGATATTGGCGTGTGCTGGCGCTTGGCAGCGGCTCTGGCCGCCCAGGGCCAGCCCGTGCGCCTGCGCGTGGATGATGCCAGTGCCCTGCAATGGATGGCCCCGCAAGGTGCAGCAGGCGTGCAGGTGTTGGATTACCACGCCCCTTGGAATAGTGCAACCGCACCCGCCGTAGTGATTGAAGGCTTTGGCTGCTCTGCCCCCGCAGCTTATTTGGCGCAGATGGCTGCCTTAACGCACCCGCCGGTGCTGCTTAATCTGGAATACCTGAGCGCTGAAGCCTATGTGCAGCGCTGCCACGGCCTGCCCTCGCCCATTTTGCAGGGGGCAGGGCAGGGGCTGACGCGCTGGTTCTTCTACCCAGGATTTGTGCCAGAGACAGGTGGCCTGCTGCGCGAGGCAGATTTGCCCCAGCGCCAAGCCGCCTTTGACCGCAGCGCCTGGCGTGCCCAGCGCGGCTTGCAGGCGCAAAGCTGGGTGTTCTCCCTGTTCTGCTACGAGCCTGCTGCCCTGGCCCCCTGGTTGCAGCAAATGGCCGCCTGGCCGCAAGCACAGGTTTTGGCCACCCCAGGGCGTGCCAGCCAAGCCCTGCAAGCGCTGTGGCAGCAGCAACCGGGCTTGCAGCAGCGCCTGGCGGTACAGTACCTCAGCCCATGCAGCCAGCAGGCGTTTGATGAGCTGCTGTGGGCCAGTGATATGAATCTGGTGCGCGGTGAAGACTCTTTAGTGCGCGCCCTGTGGGCCGGGCAGGCGCTGGTATGGCATATCTACCCGCAGGAAGACAATGCCCACCATGCCAAGCTAGAAGCGTTTTTAGACTGGCTGCAAGCCCCCCCCAGCATGCGCCAATTCCACTACGCCTGGAATGGCATGGCCGCGCCAACTACCCTGCCCACCATTAACCCGCAACTGGTGCAGCAATGGCAGCAATGCGTGCAAGCGGCACGCCAGCGTTTACTGAGCCAGCCTGACTTATTGGCACAGCTACAAGGCTTTGTCCAAGAAAAAAGCTAAAATGCGCGGTTGCATGCCCATTCAAGCGGGCACAGCCTTTTTTGTTTTTAGATAGAAGCTGCTTTATGAAAATTGCTCAAGAAATTCGCGCCGGTAACGTCATCATGCACGGCAAAGACCCGATGATTGTGCTGCGCACTGAATACGCCCGTGGTGGCCGTGG
>CAZMMM010000212.1:0-4270 GCA_964567385.1 uncultured Comamonas sp. | reverse complement strand
CGCCCAAGAAGCGCACCGCGCTGGGCCGCTTCGCCCATGAAGGGGCGGCGCTTGGCCCGGTGGTGGCAGGGCAGCCGCTGGTCTGGTATTCAGGTGATGATGCCCGTAATGACTACTTCTACAAATACGTCTCCAACCAGCCTTGGAATCCGGCGGATGCCACCGGCGGTATGGCCGCAGGTGACAAATACCTTGATGATGGCAAGCTCTACGTGGCCCGTTTCAACGACGATGGCACGGGGCAGTGGATAGAGCTGACCTTTGGCAAGAACGGCATCACCCCCGGCTATGCGCCATACGCCTTCGCTGACCAGGCCGATGTACTAATTCATGCCCGCCTGGCTGCCGATGCTGCCGGCGCTACCAAGATGGATCGCCCAGAGTGGGCAGCCATCAACCCGCGCACAGGCGATGTCTATCTGACACTGACCAATAACAACAAGAGCAACCGCCCCTTTGGCTCCACAGACGCGGCCAACCCGCGCTTCTACAACGACGCGGGCAACCCCAACGGCCATATCGTGCGCCTGACCGATGGTGGTGCGCCCGGCGCGACCCAGTTCCAGTGGGATGTGTACCTGTTTGGCGCACCTTTTGATGCGCCGGCGAATGTGAATATCTCGGGCCTGACCGCAGACAACGACTTTTCCAGCCCCGATGGCTTGTGGTTCAGCCAAGCCTCACCCGGTCTGGCCTGGCTTCAGACTGATGATGGCGCGTACACCCAAGTGACCAACTGCATGATGCTGGCCGCCATTCCGGGCCAGGTGGGCGATGGTGAACGTATCACCATCACCAATACCGCCAAGGATGGCAAGCAGCACCAGCAGACCACCATCGTGGGAGCCAAGCCAGGTGTGGCCGGCACGCAATTGAGCCGCTTCCTGGTTGGCCCCAAGGGCTGCGAGATTACCGGCATTGCCGAGTCGGGCGATGGCCGCGCCATCTTTGTCAACATCCAGCACCCTGGCGAGAACACGGCAGAGGCGGACATCGGTACACCGTCCCTATTTGAGAGCCATTGGCCCGACGGTGGCCTGGCTCGTCCGCGTTCGGCCACCATCGTCATCACGCGCGATGATGGCGGCGTGGTAGGGGTGTAGCCGGTTTGGCGTGCCGCCCGGACTATGCCTCTGCGGCCCAGCTTACGCGGTTGCGGCCGCTGTTTTTGGCGGTGTAGAGGGCGGCATCTGCACTGGTGAAAAATTGTGGGTCAGGCGGGCCTGCAGTGGGCAATACGCTAGCGCCGCCTATGCTGAGGGTGATGCTGTCAGCAATCGGTGAGGCGGGGTGGGGCAGGGCGCGGGTCTGGATTTTGCTGCGCAGGTCTTCTGCCAGTATCTGGGCATCGGCGGCATTGGTCTCAGGCAGTAGCAGTACAAACTCTTCGCCGCCATAGCGGGCGGCCAGGTCGCCGGGGCGGCGGGCGCATTGGCGCAGGATGCTGGCCACTTCTTGCAGCACCTCGTCACCAGCGGCGTGGCCCAGGGTGTCGTTGTATTTTTTGAAGTGGTCCACATCCGCCACGATGAGGGATAAGGGCTTGCCCGCGCGCTGGCAGCGGCTCCATTCGCGCTGCAGGGCATCGTCAAAGCGGCGGCGGTTGGGGATGCCAGTCAGGCCGTCCAGGGCGGCCAGTTGCTCCAGCAGGCGGCGTTGCTGTACCAGCTTGAGGTGGTTGCGCACCCGCACCCGCACGATGGAGGCGTGAAACGGTTTGCTGATGTAGTCCACCGCGCCCAGTTCCAGGCCTTTTTCCTCATCGGTGGGTGAGTTCAAGGCGGTGATGAAGATGACGGGGATATGGCGCGTGGCATCGTGGCGTTTAAGCTCGCGGATGACGGCCAGGCCGTCCATTTCAGGCATGAGCACGTCTAGCAAGATGAGGTCAGGCTGGCGCTCAATGGCGCGTTCCAGCGCTTGCACGCCGTTCTTGGCTTGGATGATGCGGTGCTGGCCTTGAAACAGCTCGGTCAGCAGCAGGCGGTTGTGCTTTTCATCATCGACCACCAGCAAGGTGGCGGCATCGTCAGAAGGGGGGGCTTCGCTCATGCGGTGGCTTTCTCTAAAACTGCGCTGAGCTGGGGCAGCAGGGCCAGCGCGTCTTCGTATTCCACATCCTCCACCAGCTCGCGCAGTGCATGCAGCGGTTCACTGGCACCGGGCTGCTGTGCCAGGGGGGATGCATCCAATTCGTCCAGCACGCCCAGGGCGGCGGCATCATCTTCTTCCAGCAGGGCGACCAGCTTGTCTAGCAGGGCTTGCAGGGTGGTTTTATCTAGGGCGGCGCTGGCAGGCGCGGTGGCGCTGGGGTTGGCCGCAGGCTCTGGTGCAGCGGGCAGGGCTTGTGCCAGCGCTTGGCAAAGCTGGGAGAGCTGCGTGCCTAGGCTTTGCAATTGCTCGGCGCTGGCGCTTTGCGCGTCGGCGTAGCACTCTTCCAGCACTTTGGCTTGGGCCGATAGCTCTGCCGCCCCAATGGTGGCCGCGCCTGATTTGAGGGAGTGGGCCAAGCGCCGCGCCAGGGGCCAGTCCTGGGCCTGCTGTGCAGCGGCCATGGCGGTGGCGTTGGGGCCAAACTCTTTTTCAAAACCAGCCAGCAAGCGCAGGTAAAGAGCGGGGCGGCCCAGGCAGAGGCTGAGGCCGCGCTTGGTATCCAGGCCCTCAATCTGGGGAAGGGCCGGGGCATCTGCCGCAGCAGTATTGGTGTTGGTCGCTGCGCTGCTGTCCGCTATGCTGGCAGGGGCCATATGGCGTGCGGGTATCCATTGCAGCAGGGCGGCATAGAGGGCATCGGGGTTGATGGGCTTGGTCAGGTGGTCATTCATGCCCGCGTTCAGGCTGCGCTCGCGGTCGCCCGTCATGGCGTGGGCGGTCATGGCGACGATGGGCAGGTTTTGGTAGCGGGGGTTTTTGCGGATTTCCTGGGTGGCGCTCAGGCCGTCCATCTCGGGCATTTGGATGTCCATCAGCACCAGGTCGTAGTGGTGGGTTTGGACTTTCTCCACCGCCTCCAGGCCATGCACAGCGATATCCACTTCCACCCCCGTCTCTTCCAGAAAGGCCATGGCCACGGTGCGGTTGAGTTCTACGTCATCAACCAGCAGCACCCGTGCCCCGGCAATGCGGCTGAAGTCCTGGGGTGCAGAGAGGGCTGTGCTGCTGGCAAAGGCTGTGTGGGCTGCTCCAGCGCTGCCTGCTGCCTTGTGGTAGAGGGCCTCCATCAGCGCATCGTGCAGCATGGAGGGGCTTAGGGGCTTGGTCAGCACATGCTCTAGCCCTACGTTTTGGGCTTGGGGCAGCAGTCTTTCATAGCTGCCTGCGGTGACCATCAGAATGCTGGGCACCCCCGCTGGCATGGGGGCGGCGTTGATGCTGCGGGCGGTTTCAATGCCGTCCATGCCGGGCATCAGCCAATCGAGCAGCACTGCGTCATAGGGCTGGCCGCTGGCGGCGGCTTGTTGCAGCATGAGGATGCCGCGCTCGCCGCTTTCGACACTGTCAGCCTGCATGCCGAATTGCTCGACCATGGCGCACAGAATTTCGCGGGCGCTGCCGTTATCGTCAATCACCAAAACCCGTTTGTCTGAAAGCCGCGTAAGCGGTGCTTGGGCGCTGTTGGTGCGCACGCTAGGCGTGTTGCTGGCGGCCTCGGCCAGGGCGATGGTGAAGTAAAACTCACTGCCCGCGCCCACGGTGCTGGTGACGGCAATCTCCCCACCCATCAGCTCAACCAGCTGGCGGCAAATGGCCAGGCCCAGCCCGCTGCCACCAAAGCGGCGGGTAATGCTGCCATCCACCTGGGTGAAGGCGCTGAACAGGTCTTGGAGTTGCTCAGACGGAATGCCCAGGCCAGTGTCGCGCACACTAACGCGCAGCAGGTCAGACCTGTCAGCATCGACAGCGCGGGTGATGCGCACCACGATTTCGCCGCGCTCGGTAAATTTAATGGCGTTGTTGGTCAGGTTGATGAGCACTTGGGTCAGGCGCAGCGGGTCGCCCACAAAGTGGGAGGGCAGGCTGGGCTCGGTGTAGAACAGCAGCTCCAGCCCGCGCTCTTGGGCGCGTAAGGCCATTTGGCTAGAGACGCTGCGCAGCACCTGATCCAGTTCAAACGGGATTTGCTCCAGGGTGAGTTTGCCCGCCTCTACGCGTGAATAGTCGAGGATGTCGTTAATCAGCCCCAGCAGCATGTCTGAGGCGGCAAGCACCTTCTCTTGGTATTCGCGCTGCTGGTGGGACAAGGGGGTTTTGAGCAGCAGCTTGCCCAGGC